>RPOO01000078.1 GCA_003857025.1 Methanothrix sp. | reverse complement strand
CCCTGACCGCTCGCGCCAGAGCCTGTGCCGCATCCAGCAGCTCGCGCTGCCCGCCGTAGGCCAGGGCCACATTGAGATACATGTTGTCATAGCTTCGCGTGGCCTCTTCCGTGCGTCTGACCTCCTCTTGCAGATCTCGGGGGAGCATCTCCACCCTGCCGATGGCGCGGATGCGAACATGGTTGGCGTGAATGCGTTTTGAATTATTAAGCTCGATGAACTTGTTCTTGATGAGGTCGAAGAGATAGCGCTTCTCTTCTTCATCTCTCTGGAAGTTTTCTGTGGAAAAAGCGTAAAGCGTTATGTGCTTGACTCCGATCTCCAGGCACCAATCCAAAACCATCTCCGAGGTCGCGGCCCCAAGGCTGTGGCCCAGGGCCTTGGAAAGCCCTCTCTCCTTTGCGTATCTGCGATTTCCGTCCTGGATGATGGCCACATGCTCGACGCGGTCTCCGTCAAGAATGCGATCCTTGAGACGGCGTTCATAAAGAGCATAAACCGGATTCGAGATACTAAAACTCATTCGTTTTATTCACTTCGCGAATTAGTATTTAAATAATTCTGCCCCTCTGCATAGTCTTGGGAAAGAGAAGGGAAAAAGACCGGAATCCTAGGGTAAGATTCTAATAGCAGATGCCTTCTTCCCATATTCCGAGGGCCTGTGGTCTAGCTGGTTATGACATCGCCTTCACACGGCGGGGATCACGCGTTCGAATCGCGTCGGGCCCATAATCTTTTTTTGCGACACAAGGTTTAACTATTTAAGAGTGGCTTAAACTGTAGAGGGCGCAAAGAGGCTTTGGCGATTCAGGGCAGGGATGCACATCAACCGCGCATTTAGCAGGCGCATTTGATAATTGCTCTGATGATTCCACTAATCTGAGGTCCATATTATTATTTGAGGTGATAAGCTGTATAATAGAGGTCGTGGTCGGGAGGAAGAAGGCGCAGTCATTACCAGGGTCCGTCTCCCCCGCAAACAAGATAGAGAGATATTTGGTCATGTGGAAAGCTTGCTCGGGTCCAACCGCATAAGGGTCCGGGGCATCGACGGCGTAACGCGCATGGCTCGAATACCCGGCAAGATGAAGAAGAGAATCTGGATAAGAGAAGGCGATGTAGTCATTATCATACCCTGGGAATTCCAGAACGAGAAGGCTGATGTTGTCTGGCGGTACACAGGCCCCCAGGTGGATTGGCTGCAGCGCAAGGGATTCCTCAAAGGCACAACATGAGCAGGCGTTCCCAGGACGAGAACTTCGATACCGAGATCGATGTCCTTCGCACCAGGATAAAAGACTCAGATGATAGAGCTGTCCAGGAGGCCGTCTTTGATAAGCGCACCCTCATGGACCTTTACAGCCTTGCCAGCAAGGGCGTGATCGACGCATTGGGCGGCTCGGTCTGCACCGGTAAGGAAGCGAATATCTTCAAGGCAATCGTCGGCGAAAGGGAACTGGCCCTGAAGATTTACCGCATATCTACGAGCAACTTCAATGCCATGCAGGACTACATGCACGGCGATCCCAGGTTTGGGAACGTGAGAGGCACCAAGAGCGCCATCGTCTCCGCCTGGACAAAGAAGGAATTTCGCAATCTTTCTCGCGCCGAGGAAGCGGGCGTGCGCGTGCCTCATCCCATCGCCATGCGAGGAAACATCCTGGTCATGGATCTGGTAGGAAAAGAGGGCCAGCCTGCACCGATGCTGAAGGATGTCGAACTGAATAATGATGAAGCGAAGCGAGTCTTTGACAAGCTCGTAGAATATATCTCCGTGCTCTACAACCGCGCTGGATTGGTACATGCCGATCTGAGCGAGTTCAATATCCTCTATGATGACGGAGAGCCGGTAATAATAGACATGGGGCAATCGGTTACCCTGGACCATCCCCTGGTCCGAAAATTCTTAGAACGCGATATCGTGAACCTCACCCACTTCTTCCGCAAGAAGTATGCCATAGGATCGGAAGAGGAGATCTGGGCGAGGCTTCGCAGTGACAAAGAGAAAGCAGATCAAGAGAAAGCCGATCGGCATAAAGGGACGGATTAAGGAGACTGATTAAAATGGATGTCAAGATCCCAGAGGAACGAGTTGGCGTGCTGGTGGGCCCGGGCGGGTCCATGAAACACTACATCGAAGAGAAGACCAAGACCACCATTGAGATAGATAGCGAGACCGGTTCCATCTCCGTCTCATCAGCAGAAGATCCCTTGCAGGCTCTGAGAGTCATGGATCTGGTAAAGGCCATCGGCAGAGGATTCTCGCCGGAGAGGGCGCTGATCATACTCGATGACGACCTGGTCATGCTCGATGTGCTGGACCTCTCCAAAATAACAAACACCAAGAGCGATATGGAGCGCATCAAGGGGCGCATCATCGGCAAGGACGGAAGGTCGCGCGAGATCATGGAGCGGCTCTCCGGCTCGAAGGTCTCGGTCTTCGGCAAGACGGTAGCACTCCTGGGCTATCCCGAGCAGATCCGCGTGGCCCGCACGGCCATCGAGATGCTGCTGGACGGAGCGCCGCACGGCAACGTCTACAGCTTCCTGGAGAAGAAGCACCAAGAGCTGGCGAAAGATGAGCTGAAGGACCAAGGACTCCTTTAAAGCAGCCTTAGTGAAGATTAACAAAACGGCCAGGCTCTGTTCGAGCCATATTCTATTTTTTCCGGAAGAAGACGATTTTAGCCTTGAGGGAGGCTTTGGGTTTTTGTCTCACTTAAGACTGATTTTATCCAACTCGGATGGGTTTTCCAACTTAGATGGGTTTATTCCAACTCGCACTTTGCACTATCCGCGTTCTTTTTGGATCACACCGATTTGTGGTCCCCTGAACTCGTGTCGATTGCTTTTCCCGGATTGGATCTTGCCTTCTTCTTGGACTATGCCATTTGCCTTCCCGATTGTTTCCATTGTTTGCACGTTCGGCAGCATTAGGAGACAATTTGTATGATATTCTGGGGCGGCAACCAAAAATATCGCTCTTGGAATAATACTATCTCAAATACCAAAAATTGCATAATCAGTATGTAAAAAAATCAGAAAATTAAAATGCTTTTGTCGCAAGAACCTTCAGAAAGTTTTAACTACACTAATGATAATAGTAGATGGTTCAATCGCGTTATGTGAGATCTTGTTTTGGGGCAAGGGGCCGAAAACAAATGAAGCAAATAAAAGATGACGATATGCAGGGTACTGAAGAAAAGAACAATAAACTCAATAAGCATATAGTTTCAAAGCCAAATTTTAATTCAGAATTAGATTTTGGAATTATCCTGAACGCTATTGGTCAAGGTGTTTTGGTGACTGGCGAAGGCTGGCGTTTTGAATATGTCAACCCGGCACTGGCCAAGATGTTAGGTAGATCCGAGGAAGATCTTATCGGAAAATCAATGACGGATTTTATAATTCCGGGAGATCTGTCTCTTCTCGCCCTGGAGAGATCCAAGAGGCTATCCGGCGAGCCCTCTATGTATCGATTTCGATTGACGCGACCTGATGGAGAACAAGTCGATGTACTCGCAACAAGCGTTCCCCGCAGAATCGGCCAGAGAATAGTAGGCTCAATATCCGTTCTATCAGATCTTGGTGAGCGCAAACGATCCGAAAATGAGCCGTCAAACTCTGAAGAGACATTTCGCAAGATGTTCAATAGCAGTCCGAACATTGTCGGCATAAGCACTTTAGCCGACGGCAGGTATATCGATGTCAATTTGAACTTCGAGAAGCAATTGGGCTGGAGACGCGAGGAAGTGATAGGCCGCACTTCCAAAGAGTTGGGGATATTCCAAAATTACGCGGAACGAAAAAGGCTGGAGGAGATCATTGAGAAGGATGGGCACATCTGCAATTATGAGGTATTATTAAGGAAAAAATCCGGAGATTACAGGATTGGCAATTTCTCTGCCGAACTGGTTGATTTTTGCGGACAAAAATGCCTGCTGGCGCAGATCAATGATATCACAGATTCCAAAAAAATTGAAGATGATCTGAGGGCGGCAAATGAAAAGCTCACTCGTGCCCAAAGGGTTGCTCACATCGGCAGCTGGGAAAATAACTTCAGAACAAATGACCTTCGTTGGACGGAGGAGATGTACAACATCCTGGGCTTTCCTCCTAATTCGCAGATTAATCTAACGGAAGTGGCAAGCATCTTCCCGCCCGAAGAGCTGATGCGTTTCCAGGAAGCAGTAAGTGCTGCTGTCGAGAAGGATGCTCCATACAGCATGGACTACCGGATAGTGCGCCCTGATGGGTCAATTCGATTTATCCATGATGAGGGAGAGGTCATCCGCAATGAGCAAGGAAAAGCCATCTCGATGTTTGGAACAACGCAGGATATAACCGAGCGCAAGCAAGCGGAGAACGAACTGAAATGGAATGCGGCACTTCTTGAGGCACAGGTTGAAGCATCTCTTGACGGAATACTGGTCGTGGATGAAAAAGGGGAGCGAATCATAACCAACCAAAGGCTTCTGAATATGTGGAATGTTCCCGAAAGGGTTCGCAATGAGAAAAACGATGCCCCCCTTCTTGAGTATGTCAAAGGAAGGGCCAAGGACCAAAATCAATTCTCAGAAAAAGTAAAGTATCTCTATGATCACCGGAATGAGGCCAGTCGAGACGTTATCGAGTTCAAAGATGGAACGGTCTTCGATCGCTATTCTTCGCCGGTTCTCGGCAAAGACGGCAGGTACTACGGCAGGATATGGGCTTTCCGAGACATCACCGAGCACAGGCGAGCCGGAGAAGCCCTATGCCAGTCGGAGAGACGATTGGCCAGCATAATTGATTTCCTTCCCGATGCGACGATGGTCATCGATCAAGAAGGAAAGGTGATCGCCTGGAACCGGGCAATGGAAGAGATGACCGGCGTGCACCGAAAAGATATGATCGGCCAGGGCGACCATGCTTTCTCGATCCCGTTCTACGGAAAAAGGAGATCGCAACTTCTGGATCTCCTGGATAGGGATGAAAAAGAGATCATTTCCAAGTACCAATATGTGCAGAGGAACGGAAGCCTCATCTACGCCGAGACGTTTGCACCGGCACTGTATGGGGGCAAAGGGGCATATGTCTGGGCGACAGCGGGGCCGATCTATGACGCTCAAGGAAATAAAATAGGTGCCATAGAGTCCATTCGTGATGTCACTGACAGAAAGAGGGAGCAAGAAGAACTGCAAAATCACCTAAAATTTTTGGAGACATTAATCGATACCATTCCAAGCCCTATCTTCTTCAAAGATAAAGTTGGGAGATACTTGGGCTGCAACAATGCGTTTGCTCAGCAAATCATGGGCCGATCCAAGGAGTGGATCATAGGCAAGTCGGTCCTGGAATTTGCCGAAGCGATCCCGCCAGACCTGGCAGACGAGTATTACAGGCAGGATCAAAAGCTCCTTAGAGATTCAGGCGTCCAGATGTATGAAACTCAAGTGCAGTCCTTCGACGGCGAGATGCGAGACTATTTCTTCACCAAAGCAATATTTAAAAATTTTTCTGGCGAGGTGGCAGGCATTGTCGGTGTGATGCTGGACATAACCAAGCGCAAACAGGCGGAACTTTCCCGTGAGCGTTCCTTGCAGCGCCAGGAGCGCTTGAACCTGCTTCAGCAGGCTCTGCTAAGCCCCGGCGGACTGGAGCCGAAGCTCAAGATGATCACAGACGGCGTGGTGGATATTTTCGGGGCCGACTTTTGCCGCATCTGGCTCACCGGCCCAGGAGACCTCTGCGAGGCAGGGTGTATGCATGCAGCGGTAACAGACGGCCAGCATGTCTGCAGAAATCGGAAACAATGCCTCCGACTCATGGCCAGTTCCGGAAGATACACGCATACGAACGGCAAAGCTCACCGGCGTGTGCCTTTCGGCAGCTACAAAATCGGGCGAATCGCTTCAGGGCAAGAACACAGATTTCTCACCAACGATGTGCCAAACGATCCTCTGGTTCACAACCACGAATGGGCGAAGGAGATTGGCGTTGTCTCATTTGCCGGTTATCAGCTGCGGCCTCCCGGTGGCGAAACCTTGGGCGTGCTGGCGCTTTTTTGCAAGCAAGCGATATCCGGCGAGGAGGATGCCCAACTAAACAACCTGAGCCATACGGCCACTCAAGTTATTCTGGCAGCCCGCGTGGATGAGGACCTTCGGGAGTCTCTGGCCAAAGCCACCAGGCTTAATAGGTATCTTGAGGAGCAGACCGCCAGAGCCAATGAGATGGCAGAGCAGGCCAGCCGGGCCAATGCCGCCAAGAGTGAATTCCTGGCCAATATGAGCCACGAAATCCGCACGCCCATGAATGCAGTCATCGGCTTGACCGGCCTTCTCATGGACGAGGACCTTTTGCCGGAACAAAAGCAATATGTTGAGACTATTCGCAGCAGCGGGGAGTCGCTTCTTGCCATAATCAATAACATCCTCGACCTCTCCAAGATCGAAGGAGGGATGATGGGGCTTGAGATTCAGCCGTTCGATTTGCGCGGCACCATTGCAGCCTCTCTCGGCCTCATTTCCGCCATCGCATCAAAGAAGGGGCTCAAGCTGGAGTGCTCGATAGCGGACGGCACGCCCGAATATATTTTGGGGGATCCCACCAGGCTGCAACAGGTTTTGGTTAATCTGCTCAACAATGCGGTGAAGTTCACAGAAAACGGATCCGTAACCATATTCGTCTCCAGTGTCAGTCTTGGCGGCTACAGTGGCGGCGATAGGTTTGAGATCCATTTTGCGGTGAACGATACGGGAATCGGCATACCCGAAAGTAAGATGGACCGCTTGTTCCAGCCGTTCAGCCAAATTGACGCCTCGACCACGCGCAGCTACGGCGGCACAGGCCTCGGTCTCGTCATTAGTAAGAAGCTGGTGGAGATGATGGGCGGCAAGATCTGGGTTGAGAGCAAGGTCGAAAAAGGCTCCACATTCCATTTCACAATTCGGGTCGAATCGACCTATAAAGATACGGTTGAAGCCGTCAAGTCCGCCACGATCCCGAAAGCTTCCGCTGCGATCGTGCAGGCCTCAGACCACAACTTGCGCATACTTCTTGCAGAAGACAATACGGTCAACCAGATGGTAGCCTTGAAGATGCTTGACAAGCTGGGGTACAAAGCCGATGTGGCGGCCAACGGCATCGAGGTTCTTCAGGCGCTGGAGCGGCAGGAATACGATGTGGTTTTGATGGACATTTCCATGCCTGAAATGGACGGGCTGGAGGCTGCTCGCGCCATTCGTCGCAAGTGGCCGCAGGAACCGAATGGACCGAAGATCATAGCCATGACGGCTTCCGCTCTGGTAGGTGATCGAGAACTGTGCATGGCGGCAGGCATGGACGGCTATATCAGCAAGCCTGTGAGGCGAGAGGAGCTGGCCGCAATACTCAACGAAGTGAAGCGTCTCGGGGAGATTGCCAACGAGCATGAGATGCGGCTCGATAATCAGGGTGAATATATCAGGGAACTTAGATTCAAGGACCGACCAGAACCAAGCCCAAAACAGAAAGATCGCCGCGAGCTTCTTCGCGGCCTTTTGTTCGTCAATGGTGGCAAGATGCTCGCTTCGGAGGCGCGTGCGCACATGGGATTGGATGAAGCGTCTTTTTCAAGACTTGTTTCAAAGATGGAAGACATCGTCGAGGTGAAGAAGTCCAAGGTGAATAAGCGAAAAAATCTGTTGGTTTTGCGATCTGAGAAAGGTTGATTTCAAGTGTCAAGTATTGTGGCTCTTCTCTTCAAAGCTTGAGAATTTCACTCAAAATTGAAGGGATTTGCACGTTTTTCTTACATCGGGAGCGCGGAGGGTCACGAATACCCCGAACTACAGGAATCTTGTGCTATAGGAATCCTCTAAGCTCATAATAGATCATGCTAAAGTCCTTTCTAAAGGTTATTAAGAATGACGCTGCAAATATGAATGCGGTTATCCAGCTGGAGTCTTTTGCGCAATAGCTGCCTATCGTAGTAGCAAAGCCAAACAGGAAAAGCGAAATCAAAATCATGAAACTAAGCTTTCTCAGCTCCATGTCGTAGTACTTTTTAGCGTAAAACAAAGGAACTACAGTACCCACGGTGGTTCCTATTATGTATCCTGCGGCAGCACCGTTGATCCCAAACTTTGGTATGATGTAGGGCCAAACAGCTATGCTCACTAGCGTCCCAAAAATGGCCGAGAATGCTGGAATTCGAACATATTTTGTTCCAATTAAAGCACTGACTGCGGGTAATGCCAAAGTAGCAAGACATAAATCCAATATCAGCGTTTGCAGTGAAAAAGCAGCTTCGGAGAACGCTGGTGTAAATAGCAGCATAAGTATTTCTTTAGATAAAATTATGAATATGCCACCCAGGAAGAATACTGCTGTGGAGAGCCATATTGTTGTTATATCCAGTAATTTCTTGATTGTTTGAGTGTCGCCAGCTCCATACGAAGATGATATGGTGGGAAGAAGGACACGTCCAAGGATCGTTGGCGCGTACATAAGAATCGTCGTTATTGATATGGCTGCCGAATAAAACCCAACCTGTTCCGGAGACAGATAAATTCCAATTGATATATTGGCCAGGTATGCCTTGGATGTGCTGGCCAATGTTCCTAAAGCAGCGACTATGCCATATATTCCGATATATCTGCCTAAAGCAAATGAATTATCTGAAGACCTAAAGTATTCCCTTAAGCTGGCTGCGCCCAATAACGCGAATAGAAGATAGTATGCAAGAAATGGCCACAGCAAATTCTGTCTCCATATAAATATAGCCGCCCAGAGTACCAGAAAAAAAAGCACCATCGAGACAATTTCTAACTTAAGATATTTATCAATTGCATTTAGGCCGTAAAAGCAGCCTCTGTAAAAATGGTGAGCGGATATTAATAATATAAGTGGAAGACTGATCGCAAATACGCTATTATCTATTTTTGTATATTGAAATATATAATTTTGCAATGAATACGTCGCAACTATTAGAATTAAGGACCCAATTAGCAGCCACCGCTGAAGCAAAGTAAAAGTATTTTTCCGATCACTATCAGATGGAAATTCGCTCAAGAATTTGACCGCGGAGCTTTCCGTTATGGTTGAGATGACCAAAGAAAGCAGCATGGCAATGGAAATGATTAAATTCATCTGACCCAGGATGTCTGCATCAAAGCTCTTTACAACAGCAATATTGTAAATTATTCGAGTCAGTCCTGTAAAGGCAAGCGCGAGTCCTGTGAGGACGATATTTTTAATCATTGTATGTTTGCTTAATTTCATATATACTCTTAACATTATACAAATTTATATAACTTTATCTTATCATTAACATAAACCGCATTGACACCAACAGATGATTCAAATTGATGATTTAAACTAGAATTATAAAAAATATTAGGCGCAGTGCATAAGCCAACATAGTTCAAATTAATCCCTTTTACGCTATCGTCTAACGATTTGGAATAAACAGAATACAGAGTATGGAATTGATGATCTTGGAACATTCGGGCACTCATGGATAGGCACTGGTCTAAATAGATCATGTTGTTTTTTATATTAATATCACAGAATTCGTATAATTTTGACTCTTCCAAAGAAGTTGAAGAATTTACGGTCAAGCTAATCATAATAATAACAAATATGAATGACGCTGATAGCCAGCCAAATGAGACATACTTGTTAGTGAACCAGCCATTTCCTAAGCTTTGCAGGAATATCATGAGCACTATAGTAAAAATTATAACTGGATCCAACAAACCAGAATGGATTGATATGATTGAGATTGATAATAAGTACGAGTAGGATACTGCATTTATTTTATGGCGAAAGGAATTGAATGGAGTTTTTGACGATTCTATGAGAACCAAATATAAAAATGTTAGCAATAAGCCGACCAAGAACATAAAAAGCGCTATTCCCAAGACACCAAAATCTAAGTACGGTCCTCCCAGAATGCTCGGCGTAGTTGAACTTGCAAGAGATGTCTCTCTTAGCAATGAAATGAATGTTCTTGGTCCCATTTGAATTCCGGGAAGTATTGTTTCAAAGATACTAATTGTGAACTTTCCGTGAAGCGATCCAAAGAATGATGAGAAATTGACAATATCCGAGAATACTGTCGCACCCTCATGGCAAGGCAAATGAGCTGCAATAAGCGCATCGGGATACCTGCTAGGGTTTATATGGCTAAAGTATGCATTTGTGTAATAAAGTCCATATGTTTTATATAAGCGGTATTGCTGAATTCCAATGATGGCAAATCCAATAAATGCAGCAAACAGCAGCAGCAATCTGTATGATATCTTTCTAAATAAATAGTTTATTGAAATAAAGAATGTTAACGAATACAACACGATTATAGATCGATATGCAGTAAATAATGTAGCTACAGCACCCAATATAAATATAATTATTAAATATGATTTGCTTGCACTATAAGTCCGTTTGGAAGCCATGTACAAGCATAGGGATAACGGCAGCATTACAAAAAAGGCATAAAGAATTCCGGACGGGAGCAAATTAATGGATTGACCACCCCGAATCGCCGGATTTAATATTGGTATTCCATATTTGAGAGACTGAATGATAATTGCTGCGAATATTAGCACCAAAGACAGTATAATACCTGCTCGAACGGCTTTTATGATACTATCTTTTAAAATATAATTATTATTTTTTATTTTTGCTCGCAAATCATTCTCAAAGCTTAGCGCTACATATGAACCAAATAAATAAAAAATCAAACTCATAAACGCCAAGACAACGGATCTGGTGGTAGGAGAAGGATAAATAGTTAATTTTAAAGAACCAAAACTAAAATATAAAATGTATATAATAGGGAAAAGCACCCATGGAGCAAATATATCTTTGAAATCGAACTTAGTTAATTTTAGAGACATTATCTATCCTATTTTAGCATCCCCAAAGGAGCATTCATATTAAGATTCTCTTTAAACCTCATCGTTGTCTCCCAACTACATGATAGATGATGGACATATAAATGTCTCTAAAATTACCTAATATTCAGATAAAACCTCGTTATATACTTCTACTATCTTCTCCGCTATCTTCTCCCATGTGAATCGCCCTGCATAATCCTGGATATACTCTGCATCCCACTTAGTATTTGATGCTTTTAATATTGCCTCCGCTAAACCATTGGCGTCTTTCGGTTCCACGAGAATACCGAGCTTATCATTAATAATTATTTCGGGGATACCACCCACATTCGTTCCGATAAAAGGTTTGCCGCAGCCAAGTGCTTCGAACATTACAGTCGGATTGCCCTCACTCAGACTCGGCAGGATGAAGACATCGCAAGCATTCATCCAGAGCGGGATCTCTTCTGCAGGTCTGTTGCCTCCCGCCAGGACGATATCCTCCTTACATAATGAATTCTCTATTAGCAGTTGAAGCTCTTTAAATAATGAGCCTTCTCCCACGATATACAGAATTGCATCATTTCGTTTGGCCAATACTAAGTTTATAGCTTCAATTAAATATTTCTGACCTTTGTATTCTTCTAAATTCGCAATATTGACCAAAATTTTTCCGTTAATTGGCAGACCTAATTCTTTGCGCGCCAAAGTCATGTCTTTTGGCCTGAACAGGCTTGGAGAAAAACCGTTAGGCAACGCGATCAATTTAGATTCGTTGATGTCTAATTTCGCGAATTCCTCCAAATCGGCTTTATTAACACGTATGACTTTATTCGCATTGAGCCACGCATATTTAAATTTATTATCCTTCGAACTTATTTCTTCTAATAGCCAATTATGATCTTCATGAACCGTCAAAATGAATGGTTTATTGTAGACCTCTTTTAGTTTTGCCGCAACAAAACCGGAAGGATATGTAAAATGAGCATGCATCAGGTCAAATTGTAATTTGTTTTCCTCTATGATCTTATTCGCTGAATTAAACGCGGCAGCTCCCTTTCGTGAGTAAAAAAAATGTAATGGAAGATTATTGTATTTGGCGAAATATACTTTAACATTATCATATTGATAGTCCTGAGCATACGCATCTCTATTCCAGCGCGGGTGCATAAAATTCTGATTGCATAGGAATTTTGGAACATATGGTATTAATGATAAAACGTAAACATTCCGAAAATATTTTTTTAATGCATCAACTTGACCTTTTACAAAAGACGAACTCTTTGGATCGTATGCATGGGGATATCTGTCAGATATTATAAGCAAATTGCTTTTTTCCATGGACTTCATGATAGCCTCGGGGTGCAGGGGAAGCGGAGACCTATGACTTCAGTCATAGTAGGAGCGTACCCCGCTGTTGCAGCATACAGATAACTATTGATACATTGAAGATTATATTCAGTGGAATGCTTCAAACCTTGATGGTAAAACTCGATCCCTCCTCCGAGCAACACGAAGTGCTCTGCGAAACAATGAAGAGGTTTAACGAGGCTTGTAATCACATTGCAGAGACAGTTT
>RPOO01000077.1 GCA_003857025.1 Methanothrix sp. | reverse complement strand
GCACCTCGCGGTCTCCGCTGGTGGCTCCATCCATGCGCCGCGCGCCGATGGCATCCAGCTCATCGATGAAGATAATCGCGGGCGACTTGTTTTTGGCCAGCTCGAACAGCTCGCGAACCAGTCGAGCGCCTTCGCCGATGTACTTTTGCACGAACTCCGAGCCGACAACGCGCAGGAATGTGGCTTCCGTGCTCTGGGCGACTGCTTTGGCCAGGATGGTCTTGCCGGTGCCGGGCGGGCCGTGCAGCAAAACTCCCTTGGGCGGCTCAATGCCCACCGCTGTGAAGAGGTCAGGGCGCTTGAGGGGCAGCTCCACGATCTCCCTGATCTCGGAGATCTGGGTATCAAGACCTCCGATCTGGGAGAATTGAACGTCGGGAGCCTCTTCGATCTCCATGCCGAAGACTGCCGGGTCGCGGGACGACGGCAGGACGCACATGACGGCAAAGGACTGCTGGTTCAAGCCTACCTGAGCGCCGGGCTTGATCTCCTCCTCGATGAATTGGGAGAGGTTTACGACAAAACGGGGACCCGTGCTGCTCTTGACAATGACCCGGTTCTCATCCAGGACATCGACAATGGTGCCTACGATCATGGGACCTACGCGCAGACGCTCCAGTTCGCTGCGCAGTTTGCGTGCCTCGCGCTCGAACTTCAGCTTCTGGTTCTCGATTAGCCGCTTTTCTCCTTCCACGCGGTCCTTCTGCTCTCGCAGCGCCAGGTTGCGCTCTTCAAGCTGGCGCATGCGGTCCAGGATGTAGCGGGAAAAATCCGCGCCGGCCTGTGACTCGTTTATGCCTTCTCCACTATCCATAATTACAAAGATTATTAAGCTCCGACCCCTATAAAGGTTTCCGAAATGACCGATAAGCAATGCGAGATTTGCGGTGCTGAGATCGCGGGCTCGCCGCAGAGGATTACGATCGACGGCTCAGCACTGGAAGTTTGCAAGAGTTGTGCGCGCTTCGGCAAACCGGACGACAAGTGGTCTCCGGTGCCGAAGAAGATGGTTCCTGTGGAAAGAGCCTTCACAGTGACGCGACCAAAGCCTCGCGACCATTTCAGGGATTTGGTGGAGTTGGTCCCGGATTTTGGGACAAAGATCCGCGAGGCACGCGAAAGCCTGGGCCTGACGCCGGAAGCGCTGGGCTCAAGGATCAAGGAGAAGGTTACTCTTCTCAAGAAGATCGAGCGAGAGGAGATCTCTCCTGAGGATGATATTCGCAAGAAGCTGGAAAAAGAGCTTAAGATCAAGCTCACCGACCAGGTCAACGAGGCCAAGCAGAGGTCGGGCAGCGGAAGCCGGGGATTGACGCTGGGAGACATCGCCAGCATCAAACGGAAATGATCGCCAACGCAGCTCGCTTCGTCATCGGCGGTGGCGTTATCGTCTATCCGACCGAGACCGTTTACGGCCTGGGCGCCAATGCCCTGGATGAACAGGCGGTGATGAGTGTCTTCCAGGTTAAAAAAAGACCCCTTTCCATGCCGATCTTCCTTGCCGTGTCCAACTTCGATATGCTGCAAAAAGTGGCGGAGGTAACAAAAGAAGATCTGGCCCTGCTCGATCAGCTCCTTCCCGGGCCGGTTTCGGTATTGGTTCCCAAAAGAAGCGTCGTGCCGGACATTCTCACCGCCGGATCTCCCTTGGTCGGCATCAGATACCCCGATCATGAGACGGCGTTGAGAATCATTGATTTAGCCGGGCCCATCACTTCGACCAGCGCCAACCGCACCGGCTCGCCGTCGCCTTCCAGCTTTGCTGAGGTCTCTCGCGAGATAGCCGACCGGGTGGACGTGGTTGTGGATGGTGGAAAGTGCAAATACTCTCAGCCGTCCACCCTTCTGGACCTTGCCAACCGAAAGGTCATCCGCCCCGGCGCGGGCCTGGAGAAGGTTCTGCAGGCGATATCATGAGAGCGCGCATCAGAGACTTTTTCGAGACCAAAGATGGCTGGATCTTTGCCGTTGCAGATTACAACCATCCGGAGGGCCTTCGCTCCATGCTGCGCTACGTGCCCGACGAGCGAGGCGAGCGCGAGGCCAACGGCAAAAGATACCGAAAGCTGGACTTCGACCCGGCCTTCGAGTTTTTGAGAAAAGAGCGGCCCAGCTACGTTCGCGACCTTCACACTGTCCCGGAATCGGATGTTCTGCGGCTTTACCAGCCATCCGTCGGTTTGCAGGCCGTCGCCAAGAGAGACCTGCGAGTGAATAAGATCGCTACCATCCTTGCCGATGCAGGCGTGCCGCAGACCGAGATGGGCATCACCGGCTCCATGCTCATCGGCCTGAACGGACCCACTTCCGACATCGATTTTGTGGTCTACGGCCCCTGGTGGTGGAAGGCGAGAGACATCATAAATGCGGCCAAGGCCGGAGGCGAGATCCAAGATCTGGATTTGGCCACCTGGCAAAAGATTTACAAAAAACGAAAGCCCGAGACCGGCTTTGACGAGTTCATGCTGCATGAGAAGAGAAAAGGCAATCGCGGCATGGTGGACGGCACCTACTTCGACCTTCTCTTCACCCGCGACTGGAGCCAGATCGAGCCGCAGATGAAGGGCAAGCAATTAGGCCCGCGCAAGATTGTGGCCACCGTTACCGATGCCAGGTTCGCGTTCGATAGCCCGGCAATCTTCAGGCTGGACCACGATGAAGTATCCGAGATATTTTGCTATTCTCATACCTACGCCGGCCAGGCGCGCGAGGGTGAGGTCGTGGAAGCCCAGGGCGTCCTGGAAGAGACTGCCGCAGGTCTACGCCTGGTGGTCGGAACCACGCGGGAGGCGAAGGGCGAATGGATCCGATCCCTCACGCTCCAGGAGGGCGTCGGCGGAAGATAGAAAAGCTCGCCTCCCAATTATCAATTCATCAAACATCAAATCATCAAGTCAAGAGGTCCTTTGGATGTTGCAAGTTCGTCCCTTTGATATCGAGATCGGTCAGCATAAAGTCATGCTCAATGTTGTGGATGCCAATGAGCGAGGGCTGAACGCGGGCGACCGCGTTAGAGTCAGAACAAAAGGCGCTGCTACGACGGCCATCCTCGACACAACATTGCAGATGGTCAAACCGGGCGAGATCGGGATCTTCACTGAGGCTTTGAAGGACTTGAAGAACCCGACAAATGTTGATGTTCTGCCTGCGCCAAAGCCCGCCTCCCTCTGCTACATCAAGAAAATGATGGACAAGCAGAAGCTCACGGAGGACCAGATCCGCACCATTGTGCAGGACATTGTAGACAACAACCTCAGCGAGATCGAATTGTCCGCTTACGTCACCACTTCCTACATCCACAACATGGACTCCCAGGAGGTTGAATGGCTCACCAAGGCCATGATCGATACCGGCGAGCGCATTCACTTCGACACTCATCCCGTCATGGATAAACACAGCATCGGCGGCGTTCCCGGCAATAAGGTCTCCCTGCTCGTCGTGCCGATAGTTGCCGCCGCGGGCCTTCTCATTCCCAAGACCAGCTCGCGCGCCATCACGGGCGCAGGCGGGACAGCGGATCTGATGGAGATCCTGGCCAATGTAGAATTTTCCGCAGACGAGATCAAGGAGATGACTGAGAAGGTGGGCGGCGTCATCGTCTGGGGCGGAGCCACCAACATCGCACCTGCGGACGATAAGCTGATCAAGGCTGAGTACGCGCTTTCCATCGATCCCTACAGCCAGATGCTCGCATCCATTATGGCCAAGAAGGGAGCCGTGGGAGCAGATGCCGTAGTGGTGGACATGCCCGTGGGCCCAGGCACCAAGCTTGCCGCACCTGAGAATGGCAGGTCGTTGGCCAAGGACCTCATCGATCTGGGAGATCGGCTGGGCATTCGTGTGGAGTGCGCCATGACCTTCGGAGGCTCGCCCGTGGGCCGCACCATCGGTCCGGCGGTAGAGGTTCGCGAGGCCCTCACCGTCCTGGAGAATAAGGTCGGACCAAACAGCCTGCGTGAGAAGAGCCTGTCCCTGGCCGGCATACTGCTGGAGATGGGCGGCGTGGCTGGCAGAGGTGAAGGCTACAAAGCGGCTGAGGATATCCTCACCAGTGGAAAGGCTCACAAGAAGCTCATGGAGATCATCGAGATACAGGGCGGCAATCCTCTGGTCAAGAGCGAAGACATAGTTGTCGGCGAGCACTGCGAGGACATTTTAGCGCCTGCCGGCGGCTACATTGTTGCATTCTACAACAAGCGACTGGTGGAGCTGGCCCGCTTGGCAGGCGCACCGGCTGATAAGAAAGCAGGCGTGATAATTCACAAGAAGATGGGCGAGATGGTCAAGAAGGGCGAGCCTTTGATTACCATCTGCTCAAGCTCCGACTGGGAGCTGGACAGCGCCGTAAAGGAAGCCAAGAGACAGATGCCGATCGTAGTGGAAGGCATGCTCCTGGAGAGATATCCCAAGATCACCGAGCTGTAGAGGAAGTTGTGGGAATGAAGGTCGCAATCACATATCACGAAGACTTTGGAAAGAACGGATTTAGCGTTCTCAAGGAACGCATCCGGCCATCCTTTGAGGCGCTCATGGAGGCGGGGCTGGTAGATGGCGTTGATGTGCAGGTCTTCAAGGCCAGGCCCGCGCCCATAAAGCTGGTGGAGCAGGCTCACACGGCGGCGCACATGGCCAACATGGCGACCGATCCCTATCGAGAAGTGGCCTTGCTGTCGGCTGGCAGCGTTATGATGGCGGCAGAGATGGTGGCCAGGGGCGAAGCCGACTCGGCCTTTGCTTTTACCGGAACCGCCGGGCATCATGCATCCAGGGGAAGCTGCTGGGGCTTTTGCTACTTCAACGATGTGGCGATCACGGTCGCGCGTCTGCGGGAGATGGGGCTGGAGCGATTCCTCATCATCGATGTGGACCCGCATTTCGGAGACGGCACGCGCGACTTCTTCGGAAACGATGCAGACGTTTTCCACATCAACTTTCACAGCGGGACCGATGAGGAGCATGACCCTGCAAAGAATAATTACGATATCGGTCTAACCTTCGGGGCCAGCAATGAGCGGTTTATAAGCGCCCTCAAGAGCGCGCTGGAACTGGCCAAGGACTGGGATTTCCAGATTGCTTTCGTCATATTCGGCCACGACTCGCATCAGGATGACTACGGCGGCTTCAACCTCACCTTCGAAGCGTATCCCAGGATGGCGCAACTGATCAAAGAAGCCGTGGGCGAGAAGGGTCTGGTCTTCGTCCTGAGCGGCGGCTCATGCGTGCATGTGGGCGAGAGAGTGATTCCCGATGTCGTGCGGGTGCTGGCAGGAAGGTGGCCGCAATGAGGATGGCGTCCGAGTGCTACCCCTGCATCCTCGATCGCGCCAAGTTCGAGAGCGATCTCGTCTTTTCCGAGGAAGAGAAAAAGAAGGCTGCATTGGAAGAGCTGGTCGACTACATGGCCTGCCACAAGGGCGGCGTGCCGGCCCTGGTGGGCACGCAAAGAGAGCGCATCATCAAGAGGCGCAGCGGTGAACGCGACCCCTACCGGCAACTAAAAGAGGAGAGCAACCGCGTGGCCAGAGATCTCCTGCCTGTGGCGGGAAAGTTTTATGATGACGCGGAAAACAAGATAGAGGCCCTGATTCGTATCGCTGCGGCGGCAAACTCCATGGAGTTCGGCGTCAAGGGCCACGACTTCAATAACTCTACCTTCGCCAGCGTCTTTTTGATCACGCTGCGAGAGCGGCTGCAAGGAGATATGGCTGAGGTCGAGAGAAGGCTGAAGAGTTTCAAGAATATCTTTTACCTGACGGACAATGCCGGCGAGGCCATCTTCGACCTCTTCGTCATCGAGAAGCTGGTGGAGAATGGCAAGAATGTGGTCATCGGATCAAAGCTAGAGCCGATTCTGAACGATATAACCGCTTCCGAGATAGGACCATTGACAAATGTTCGGGTCGTACCCACGGGAGATGTGGTGGGAACGGCCAGAGATCACCTCTCGCCTGAGGCTGCAAGCCTCCTTTGGAACTCCGATTGGCTGATATTTTCCAAGGGCATGGGCAACTTTGAGACAATCACCGAGTATGATGAAATCCTCAAAGGAAGACTCATCTACGTATTCCGGGCCAAGTGCGAGCCGGTAGCCATGAAGATGAATGTGCCCAGAGGAACGCTGGTAGCGAGTGTGGTCTGACTTTCTCGCGTTTGGCAGAAAAATTGCGGTTCCAGACACCGAAAAATTGCTGTTCTGTTGAAGTATCCGGCAAACCCGCCGCTCCAAGCCACTTAATTTTTCGTTTGAATTCTTTTCACTTGCGTATTGTTCTTGCGTATTGTTTATTCTACCTATCCTTCAGGGGCATGGGAGGAAGTCAATCTACCTATAATTCATATCCACTTCATCAGGAACGATCTCTTCGGGCACTTCCTCCTCGGGTTCCATGAGTGCGATATCCAAATCGAGCTTGAAGAGGTCGTTTATCAATTCCAGAAGGTTGCTTGCCGCATCCAGGTCAACCGGATCGGCACCTGAGCTGGTTCCAAGCAGGCAAAAGCCGCGCATTTTATAAAGCGGTGCAAGCCCGGCTAAAAGGCCGTTCAAGCCCCCGATGGCCCCGCTGGTCAGAAGAGGGACTTTGTTTTCGGTCAGAAGCGCTGTTCCTTCCGAGTCGCTCGCGGCACCCAATACCTTTTCCTTGGTGTCCCCCACAAAGGCGGCAAGAGTTATGACGTCCTCGACCCCTTCCGCTTTGAGAGTTTCCAGGATCTCTCCTGCCAGAGCGTACATCTCTTCGACCTCCAGCGGCTGAGCGTCGCCCGACAGGATGAACATGTTCTCTCGACTCTTCGGCACTTTCAGTTCCGCATGCAATAGATAGGAAAGCCCGTCGGAGACCATGACCTGGGCAGGAAAGCCGCTGGAAAAAAAGGGTTTGAAAGTGCTGCATTCCAGGGCAGTGACCAGATATTCCGATGCCACCTTGCCCACGCTTCCAATTCCGGGAAGACCGGCAATGCAGATCTTATGAGACTCAAACATTGCCTTAGAGGTTTGGCGTGCTGCTATAACACACTTTCGCCAAACCCCTTGTAGGCTCTGATTTATTGGCCTACAGCCCTGATGAGCCAGTTGACTTTGGTGGTCTCGTTGTTCTTGGTCAACTTGAACTCCGCCGGTGCCATCTGGCCGTTCAGGAAGAAGTAGGAGTTGCCGCTGCCCTTGACGCTCTCCATGGCGATGGCGAGCGCTCCGCGATCATAGAATACTATGTAGAAGTCTCCGGTCAGGGCAATGGACGGGATCTCAATTCCACTCAATACCGGGCCGGTGGTAGAGATGAAGTACATATTCTGAGCATCAGCGTACTTGTAAAGGAGATTGAGGTCTTTGTCTCTGATCTCGATGAGGAAGTTTCTATCTGCAGGGAATGTCTTGGTGGTGTTGTTGTAGCCGCTCCATCCCAAAACCTGCACGCCCTTGAGCTTCCATCCGGCTTTAGGTGCTGTGAACTTCACGGCTTCGCCGATGGAAAGGCCGTTGATCCCGAAGTCATCGATGGCCGAATACATGGTCAGGTTCATCTCGGACAGATTTATGCCGCTGTCCTGCTTGAGAACGGTTAGTTGAGCTGCAGAGGTCGTAGCGGCTTTATCCGCTGCGAGTGCACTGGAACATAATGCTGCGCAACATAGTGCAGCTATTATTATGAGAGTATTCTTCAAATGATCACCAGGGAAGTATAATTGTATTCTATCCATATATAGATACTGATCAGGTGATGAACAATTTATTCATTATAAGAACTATCAATTGAGGCGAAATTGTTTCTTATTCGATTAACTGACTTACGTAAAAAAATTAAGGCAAGCAGCAGAATTTCATACCTGCTGCCGCCTCTTTAATTTGGTGCCCTGCAGTATTGCAGAAATCTTTGGCTATACACTGCATTAGCTGACGTCTGCTTTAGCTACCGCTGACGGACATGATCCAGTTGACGGCAAGCGTCTCATTGGTCTCGCTGCTGGGCAGAGTGGCTGGAAGAAGCTGATTTCCAGGTTCAATATAGAGGAACGAGTTCTTGCTGGTCTCATTAAGACGCTCGCAGGCGACCGCCACTGCTCCGCGATCGTAGAAGCAGATATAGAACTCATCGCTTACTGGCACCTGGGGCAGCCTGAGAGTCAATGGATAAAGCTCTGTAGAGTTATAGGCATAATTGGAGTAGGGAAGCTGAGAGTCGGCGAATCTGTACAACAGATTGAGATTCTTGTCTCTGACCTCCAGGGCAATTACCCGCTCTTGAGGAACAGATGCAAGCGTGCCGTTGAATCCATCCCAACCAATCAACTGCACCGAATCTATCTTCCAGTTTGGCTTGGGTGCTGTAAACTTGACGGCTTCCGCCATGAAGAATCCCGTTCGGCCCAGGAGAGAGATCATATCTATGGGGGCAAGCGATTTTTGCGTGATATTTCCTTCATACGAATTTAGTATCTGATTTTGAGTAGTTTGTGCATCTGCGGCTGCGGATACTCCTGACAGACCAAGCGCAGCAAAGCATAATACAGCCATAAATAATACTATCTTCTTCAAATGATCACCCAAAAAGAGCGATTTTAATTCGATGCTTATATAGATACTGCTGGCAGAAAGGAAGTTGGTGGCATCTGTATTTCCCCGCCGAATCCTTTATGAATGGCCCTGGGGTTATTAAAAATATTGGGCGAGTTGAAGATGCTCTGGAAAAAAACAATTGCCCGACGGCACAGAACCTTGCTGCTTTGTTGGTTGTCTCGTCGGTTGCCTTTTTTAACTGATTTTTCATTGCCTTCCTTTGCCTTCCTTTTGTTGCCCTATTACCATAATCTATTTTGCCCTCCTCATTACATCTCCTCCATCTCTCACGTGTTCATACAAGGTTTATACCGGTGATTTGATTGAAGCCATTAAGCGTTGAAGACCCAGAAATCGCAGCCGCGATCCATGCCGAGCTGGAGCGGCAGCGAAATACCATCATTTTGATTGCATCCGAGAACTACGCAAGTAGAGCGGTCATGGAAGCCCAGGGCTGCGTCATGACCAACAAATATGCAGAAGGCTATCCGGGCAAGCGTTACTATCGCGGCACAGGCTGCGTGGACATCGCTGAGAACCTGGCCCGCGAGCGCTGCAAGAAGCTTTTCGGTGCAGAGCACGTGAATGTTCAGCCGCATAGCGGCACGCAGGCCAACATGGCGGCCTACTTCGCCGTCCTCAAGCCCGGCGACACCATCATGGGCATGAACCTCGCCCACGGCGGCCACCTCTCGCACGGCAGCCCGGTGAACTTCTCAGGCAAGATGTACAAGATCGTGCCCTACAGCGTCAGGAAGGACACAGAGACGCTGGACTACAGCGAGATGGCGGACATCGCTCGCAAGAACAAGCCGCAGCTCATCGTCGTCGGGGCGTCGAGCTACCCGCGCACCATCGACTTCAAAGTCGTCCGCGAGATAGCAGACGAGGTTGGAGCAAAAGTCATGGCCGACATCGCTCACATCGCGGGCCTGTGTGCCGTGGGCGCTCATCCGTCGCCTGTTCCATATTCTGATATCGTAACCACGACCACGCACAAGACGCTGCGCGGACCGAGGGGCGCTCTCATCATGTGCAAAGAGGAGCTGGCCCCGGCCATCGATCGGTCCGTATTCCCAGGCACGCAGGGCGGCCCGTTCATGCACGCCATCGCTGCCAAGGCCGTGGCCTTTAAGGAAGCTCTGACGCCGGAATTCAAGGAGTACCAGTTCCAGGTGGTCAGGAATGCTGCCGCGCTCGCGAAAAGGCTGCTGGAGAACAATTTCGATCTGGTCTCAGGCGGCACGGACAATCACCTCATGATGGTCAAGATGATCAAAGAGGGCATCACCGGCAAGGTGGCGGACGAGACGCTGGAGAGGGCGGGCATCACACTCAACAAGAACATGATCCCCTTCGATCCGGCCACGCCCTTTGTGACCAGCGGCATCAGAATCGGCACGCCCTGCGTTACTACAAGAGGCATGAAAGAGAAGCAGATGGTCGAGATCGCAGACATGATCACCACGGTCTTGCGCGACATCAAGAACGAAGAGACAGTTGCTGCTGTGCGCTCGCAGGCTAGGGCGCTCTGCGATCAGTTCCCACTGTATCCTGATCTGACATGTTAATCGATGGAAAAGCCCTGGCTGCTGATGTGGAAGCCGAGACCAAGCCCAGGGTAGAGAAGCTGGCCGCTCGCGGCGTTGTGCCGGGTCTGGCCACGGTGCTGGTGGGCGAGAACCCGGCTTCGCAGATGTACATTCGGCTCAAGCACTCCGCCTGCGACCGGGTGGGCATCAGGTCGGAGAATGTCGTTCTGCCCGAGGACACCACGGAAGAGCAGCTCATAGCGAAGATTGTGGAATTGAACGAGAGGCCGGACATTCACGGCATCCTGCTACAGCTGCCGCTGCCCAAAGGTCTCAGATCGCAGAAGGCCATGATGACCATTCGGCCCCAGAAGGACGCGGACGGATTTCATCCTGAGAACATGGGGGCCCTGTTGCTCGGAGCCGAAAAGCTGGTTCCCTGCACGCCGCGCGGCATCATCTACGCCCTGGGGCGATTGGGAGTGAAGCTGGAAGGCGCGGAGGCCGTGATCGTGGGCCACAGCAACGTGGTCGGCAAGCCGATTGCTGCCATGCTGCTCAACCGCAATGCTACGGTGCAGGTCTGCCACGTCTTCACCAAGGATCTGGCCAGTCACACCCGCGAGGCGGACATTTTGGTGGTTGCAGCGGGCGTTCCCGGATTGATCAAGAAGGACATGGTAAAGCCGGGGGCTATAATCTTTGATGTGGGCATCAACCGAGTGGGCAACAAGACCGTGGGCGATGTGGACTTTGATGCCGTGTCACAAATCGCCGGTGCCATCACTCCGGTGCCGGGCGGCGTCGGGCCCCTGACGGTGGCCATGCTGCTCAGCCAGACTGTGCAGGCGGCGGAGAATCAGACCGCTGCCGTCGAGATGGCCAAAAAGTCGTAGGCAAGTTAGCAATAGCAGGCGGGTGAAAAAATGTCGCTGGTCGTCGCTTTAGCCGGAAGCAGAGAAGCCGTAATCGGAGGCGACCGGCGGTCAATCTCTTTTTTGGGATCTTGCGCAAAGCTGGAAGAAGAGCTGTACTCCGGCCAGATAAAGAATGATGAGGAGCTTTTAGCCAGGGCGCGGGAGCATGAAGCAACCTTGCAGGTCTCGGACGGAAGGGAAAAGGTCTGGAAGACGGGCGAGGTGCTGGTGGGAGAGGTCACGGAGATCTCGGAAAGATTGCAGCGCAGGAGAAGGATCTACCTGGTTCCCGGAGCGCACCTGGTAGTCGACATAACCGGCAGCGAGGCGAAGATAAGCTCCACGGGAAAGGTGGGGTGCGTGGTCTTCGGGAACCGGATCACTCAGCGCCTGGCGGCGGAAGGAGCGGCGAAGGCCAAAGGACGATTGAACGAGGCCGTCATCGAAAGCATCCTGGTCGATGTTGCAGACAAGACGCCTTCTGTGAGCCGGGAGCACTCAGTTTTGCGGACGGATGCCAGGCCGTCGAACCCTGATGCAGCTTTGATGGGCGCTCTGCAAGCGGACTGCCGAAAGAATGGTTGGAGGCTTTGCGGTCCGTGCGCTCCGCAGTGATCCTGGCGGGAGGAGGCAGCCGTCGCCTGGGACGGGAGAAGGCGCGGCTGGAGTTCGAGGGAAAACCGCTCCTCTGCTGGACCATTGAGCGGTTGAGGCTTGCAGTTGATGAGGTGATAGTTGTCGCACGGAGCGAAGAGCATGCCGGGCGTCTGAAGGAGCTTGTCGGCTGCGGAGATGGAATCGTTTTTGCCTGGGACAGTGTTGCAGGCTTTGGACCCGTGGCGGGGCTGGATGCGGGAATGAGCCGGGCCGGGGGCAACTTTGTGTTTGCCACGGCATGTGATCTGCCGTTCTTGAGCCCGAATGTTGTAGAAATGCTTTTTTCGCTGGCCGAGGAAAACGAAGGCTGTGATGCGGCCGTGCCTCAGCATCCCAATGGATACGTGGAGCCGCTTCATTCCGTTTATCGCCGGGAGAGAATGGTGTCGGCTTGCCGAAAAGCGATTCAGAGCGGCGAGCGCAGGATTCGCTCTCCGTTAATGGAGCTATGCATCAATCACGTTCCGGTCGAGCGGCTGCAGAGCCTGGATGCGAAGCTGCTGACCTTCTTCAATCTGAACACGCCGGAGGATCTGGAGAGAGCGAGAGTGCTGTGGGCTAAAACCGACTGATCCGATCCTAAAGGTAGTGCTTCAGCACCAGATAAATGATGTAGACCGTCACGGCGAAGATAGCGATTCGCCAGATGAACCAGAATGAATTCCAGAGCACCAGGGCCACAAGGATGGCTAAAAGTATGAGGACCAGATTCTTCTCGCGGCTCAAAGCCGGCTGCGGCAAGGTGAAGATCCGCCTATGCATAATTGCTCGTAAGCGCAGATGGTATTAATTGTTTTCTAAACCGTTTAAATTTCTGATTTTCGTTGCCCAAAAGCCGGGCCAGCCCGGAACCAAAAGCATTATACCTCCCCATTCCTCTTGAAGGGTG
>RPOO01000076.1 GCA_003857025.1 Methanothrix sp. | reverse complement strand
CCTGCTCGTATCAAAGAGAAATATCGCCACTGCCAATTCATTGGATCTCACACCAATGCCCGATTACTTGACGAATGTGATGCAAAGAAGGCCTTTTAACAGCAGCAGCGATCTCTCCAAATTTGGAAAGCAACAGGTACTGACTCAAATATCTCCATCGTATACGAGTACTTTCGAAGCTGATTCAGCAATGGCAAAACTTGAGAATTTCTAACTTTTAGAATTGGGAGGGACGAGCCCGCTGCCTGCTTCGTCCGACTTGAGTGCATACCTGGAGGAATGGCGATTTGCGTAGAAAATGTCAAAGAACCAAAGTAACGTCGTTAATCGGACTGCCGACCTCGTTTTATGCCTTAAGATTTTACCGGGAATCTAGCTGGATCTAATCCAAGATCCCGCCTGCAGATGATCCGGCCCACGAGCGGCCACCCGGCGAACATGCCCGAGCGCACGAGAGCCGCTGAGCGGGCATCCGCAGCAGCAAGCGGCATCCTGCCTTAGTGCATCAGCTCGAAAAGTTCTCATTCTTCAGGCCATAAGAGGAGTTCGCTCTGTGCCATATGAATGAATAGTATAATCTGGTAGTGATTGGAATGGGTTGAAACAGATCCTAGAGCTATCAGATGTGACATCAGATGTAACGATCAATTGCCTAAAAATTGGAATAGACACTGCAGGTTCTAATGCCTGCAGCATGTCTTTTGCAGTTCAATTTCCTGACGGAGTAATGCCTAGCTTTGTTTGGAGTTCCTTCATATCTTTGCGAAGCTGTCTGACTTCTTTTGCTAAGAGAGAGTCCGAATCCATCGCTTCAGATTTGGAGGATGATTCTTCAGAGGGTGGCTGAGGGGGAGACTGGTAAGGTGGCTGAGAGGAGAGCCGTTCGAACTTAAGATTCTCTACATTAAGTTGCTCAATTTGGACTTCATCCTTATCTATGATAATCAACGCCACAGGCTTTATCGTAAATCCACATCCTGCACCGCCACCTCCTGCACCGAAGCCGGCTACTTCGCTGGCCTCACTTTCGCTCGTCTCCTTACCCATTCCAGAGCCTCCGCCTCCTCCAAAATCAGCGCTCATGCCAACTACCGGTATTATCGTCTTACCCTCAACATTTAACGGGTCCCCTACTACAATATTTGCGGTCACCACCCTCTCAATCTCACCGAAGGCAGTCTTAAGCAACTTCTCAGCATCCACGGACATATTAATCTTTTAAGACTTATGCAGTATTTACTAATATAGTTTTCTTAATAGGTAGCAAAAATTGAAGCTTATTCATTTTCTTGGCCGTGCTTTCGATGCGAACTACGTTAAGGCATGCACTTTCAGATGGCATCCTTTGCTAAGCCGTTGTCTGAATAGTATCTAGCTCAAAAACAATGCAGCAATAATGTGAACTGTGAAGTAACCTGGAAATAAGAGCAAATTGAGTTAGTCTCCTGGTGCATAATCAAATAATTTCGGGAGCAAAAACACGACAAGATTAAAATATTATCATTGCCTAATATGATATAACGAAGCCGATCCAGGAGAAGAAATGAAGGACCAATTTGTTCAGGAATGCATACAAACAATCGAAACGAGTTTCTTTCAGACCCCGATATTTCAGGCACTAACTATCGGTATCCCCTTTTGCATCTTCAAACTTCTTTTTGGAATCTTGGGCATCCGGATCGGCCCAGATCCGCAATCTCATCTGATTCTTTTCGGTTGGCTGATCATACTTTGGGCATCTGCCGATCTAGTGATGAACCTGGTCGTAGTAGCCTACAATATGACAGGTCGCAAATCTCCAATCGAGTTCTGCACCATTGCCCAGCTCGGGCGCCTTCTCGGGAAGCCAAAGTTGTTTTTGGCCGTTGACACACTGATCGCCTTCGTCATCATTTGCTTCGTCCTCTGGACAGGCTGGATAAAGCATCTCAATATCAATGAATCGTATCTCTGGTATGCGGCCACCACGCTCAACCTCTTAAGCATCTCTATTGTAAACATATGGCTGGAGTTCCGAAGATAGACCTGAATCTGAGGGAATGGAACACTTCTGAGATGGATGATGGTGTCCTGTTTTCTTCTGCCTGAATGAGGACGTGACGAGGACGCAGGCTCCGAGACAACCCCGTGACCTTTGCATCGTTCGGCTGGAAGGCTCGTGGGAGCAACCGCGCGGGCATCCGGCATCCCAGAAGCTCCAGCCAGGCCCGGCCATCCGCACTCGATCCCCCAGTGATTCACACTTGATCGGATTCCCGGCAGGCATCCGCGCTGCCCAAGCTGTCCTTGTGACACAGGTCCCGGATGCCCGGCCCGAGGTGCGGCCACCCGGCGAGCACGCACGAGCGCACGAGAGCCGCCGAGCGGTCATCCGCAGCAGCAAGCGGCATCCTGCCTTAGTGCATCAGATCGGGAAGTCCTCGCTCTTCAGGCTATAGGGAGAGTTCACTCTATGCCATATGAATAAATAGTATAAGATGGCAGTGATTGGAATGGGTTGAAACAGACCCAAAGAGCCCCTTTCTTCATGTTCGTGCCTCTTTAATAAGGGGCTCTTCCAAATCCTATCGCTTCAACTGGCCCACGATGATTGCGGCGCGAGGATCAGGAATTGGATTATTGATGCGACGGATTGCAGTGAGCCAAACACATGCAATCAATTTAACATTAGTTTGCTTAGTATCATCTCTTCCAAGGTTGCCTTGGGATAATTCCCAATATGTTTGTATATCAATGTGCCTCGATTAAAGATAAGGAGGGTTGGGCCCCGTGAGACTTCATACTTTTCCGTTATAACTGGGTTCTCATTGATGCACAATTTGCCGAATACAACCCTGCCATGGAGATCACTTGCCATTTCATCAATTGACCAGCCGATAATCTGACAAGGCGAGCAATCGTACTTCCAACATTCCAAAACAAAGTTGGAGTAATTTCTTAGTGCTGAGCCTAGATTGCTATCGTTAATTATTAACGGGGAATCCGGATATTCCCGCATAGGAACAGAGCCTATGAGATTCGTCTGCTTTTCAGTGCTGCTCGAACCATTTCCAGGGATCGCTAAGATCAGCAGTATGCAAATTATAAAATACAGCATCGACTTCATGGATCTGTACTTTATGGATCTGTTCATCAGGTTCTCTGTTAATCCCTATCATGAATATAGCTTTCCGCCCCTTGGAATATTCCTGTGGTCTCCGGCTCTGGTCCTCATCGGTCTTTATGCTCTCTCCGAAACTCTTTTTTAGCAATAACAATTATTATGATCATGAGTTCTCTAACGGATGCCATTTTGGACTTCTTGAAGGCGCCTTCGATGCAGATTTCCGTTTGGAGATGGGAATTATGCATGATCATCGGATACGGATTCGATTGGAGATATAAGGATCTCTGGGAAAGACTTTGAGTATTAGCCCGTGTCTAACATCTTGGCATTGCCCTCATCCATTCCACTAACACATTCCTCTAATCCATATTCTTGAAGCGGCCTGCAGTCGCGAATGCCAATTGACGAGATTACCGGATCGGATTTGGTATCACATTTCCACAATCCTTTCAGGTTCATCTGTTCATCCGCTGAATGAACCACTATCATCCAGTTCAGATTAATAAGCAAAACTGTATTGGAACACTTATCTCGATGAGACGGACCATATGGTCTTAGACACGATAATCCGGCGAATTTTTTCTATTAGGACATTTATGCGTGATTGATTTTGATTTGGAACCATTATTTGGCATAAATTGGATTATATTCAAAGTTCGCCCTCGTTCGTTCGGTTATACTCTTTTTAATCGTTCGCATAATTGTGAGTTTGCAGGACAACTCAGCCAATGGCGCACGAGTTGATCCTGAATTGAGTGGAGGTTTAATACAATGAAATATGCAAAATTCCTGATGGCATTGCTGGCCGCGTGCCTTCTAATTGTACCGGCCTTTTCAATGCCCGACTCTGCAAAAGAGCAGACCAATCCCGAGGGCCAGCAACTGATAGGCGACGCAGGCCAACACCCAAATCCGTGCGACTGTAAAGATACTGATGCCGCAATTGGGCCGGATGGAAAATTTGGCCCCGACTCTATGATGGACGGAAAGGAGATCAAACAGGGACCTCAGGGCGAGAACGACAAGCTTGGACATAGCGACAATTGTGCACCAAGATCCATGATGGACGGAAAAGAGATCAAACAGGGACCTCAGGGCGAGAACGACAAGCTTGGACATAGCGACAATTGTGCACCAAGATCCATGATGGACGGAAAAGAGATCAAACAGGGACCACAGGACGAGAACGACAAGCTCGGACATAACGACAATTGCGGCCCGAGATCCATGATGGACGGAAAGGAGACCACACAGAGACCACAGTGCGAAAAGCCGCCTGTTAATGAGTAGAACAATCGGAAAGTAGTCCTACAAAAAGCAATTCGAATCGGCCAGAACTTATTTTCTGGCCATTTCCATATATTTTGCGTTTTTGGTTTCTGTGTGATTATGTCTCCTCATAGGGGCTTTGTGTTTTTTCATATCTCAATTTTGCCGGCTGCAAATCAAAGCCCGGGTGAAGCCGTCACCGATCGCGCCAGATCGCGATGATGCCACCAAGCGGTATGCCGTCCCCCGAAAGATCCGGTCAAAGGCGTCCCGGCCATCCTGCTCGGGCCACGGGCGATCACACTCGACCGGATTCTCGGCAGGCTTCCACATCGCCAGGGCTGCATTGCGGTCTAAATACCTCAATATCTGCGCAACTTCTTCTGCACCTGTTGTCGAACTATTTCCATGAGGTTATGTGCTCTTCCCGAAGCAAAACATTTATATCGTTGATCGTCGTGGCTACGAACGACACTCGCTGTGACCACGAGTGCTCCAAGAATAGGATTAGATTTGCATTTCGATGTGCAATGCTGCTATCAGTGGAGTTTCCATGGAGAAATCAGAACAAAAAAGTACCACTATCCTCGATTTCCTGCAAAAAATTCGAGGTCAAGACGTTGCTGTTACTACTGCAATCGGAGTTTGGATGGGAAGCATTGTTGAATTTGATTGTCATCACTTGGTGATTAAGGAATCAGATGGCGTGAGCCTTTTGAAAATCGATGAAATTATCGCAATCGATTGGGCTCCAAGGCTAGAGATAACGGTCCCTGGCGAAAATTAATGCAATAAGCCTCTCGCTAAAAACCTTATTGTTACCAAAAAGTTATTAAATCAATGAGTTATTATCTTAACTAAGTCATATGTGGACGAGGTATGAAGAGGCATGGCGATAAATGAGTCGGATTTCAGCCTCGCGAGTCTCATGCGAGAATTAAGGGTTGCGGTACTGGATATCTCAGAACGCCGTTTGATTCTTCCAAGAACGCTGGGCGATTTAGAGAAACCGGAATGTTTGGCAGAAATGCATGATAGGATACAAAAACTAAAGCAGGGCAAAGATCTGCTTGATTCTGGGCAAATCACTCACGCGGAATATAACACCAGGAAAGATGAAGTCCTTTCAAAGAGAATATGCACCCAATTCCCCTAAACCAAACTATAATTTTGGTTTTTTCAGGCCAACTTAGTTCGGATCGCGTTCAGTGGTCTCATTGCATTCCAGCATAATGGTAAATATTCTTTTTAGAACCCAACGAACTCCCATAAAATTACCGTTTTTTATTAAACCACGTCAATGAATCGATAAAAGATATCATGGATATCTACCATAAACACGATCGTCATTCAACGATATAAGCGTGTGATATACATTGAAGTCAATATTAAAAGTCTAGATCCGACTTGGCGCGAACTGCGGATATGGGTCTAATTATTGCATCACCCTGGAGAAACATGCACCCTCTGGCAATGAACCCGAAGCTTGCATAAGATGATCGAAAATGATTTCTTTGTGTACAGCACATATTCTCAAGGGTGTTACCATTTCGACAGTAGGCATTGATGGCGATTTCCTCTCAGGCTTTAACATAGCAGGGGCTAATGAGTATTTTTTTGGGCTCAAGATTCTCATTGCTCTGCTTGTAATCCTGTTTGTGGCATGGAAGCTGCATCTCCTAAGCATATCGAGATGCTGATATCTGAAAGTCACTCCTCCTGCGACCTCCCGCGGATCAGATTCAGAGCCCGCCGAGCAGAAGGCTGCTTCCATTCTTGGCTCAATCCGGCATAGCGGACGGTCCAGCCGTATCTGCTCGGTTGATTACAAAGGCGCAAGTCCATTATATTCGTTCAAAGTTTTTATATACCGACAGCAACAAATAATCTAATATTCTGCAAGCTCAACAGGTCCAAAATAGTCAAAAATCCAAAGCTCAAAACCAGAATGCGATCTGGTAGCATGGCTCGCAATTATGTCATTTTCGGAGGATAAAATGGACGATTTTTCAACCCTCATTGGCGGAATTGCCGGTGATGGGATCAATGAAGCGGGAATGACTGTGGCCCGCCTCTTCAACCGTCTCGGCTATCGCATTTTCATGTATTACGACTATCCTTCTCTCATCCGGGGCGGGCACAACTTCTCTCTGGTGAGAGCATCCAGGAGAAATATCGCAGTTCACCGCGATAAAATTGACGTTCTCATCGCCCTTAACCAGGAGACTCTTGAGCAACATAGAGTCAGGCTGAAGGATAGCTCCTTTGTGATCTATGATGCGGACAAGGTCAAATTAGGCGACATGAAGCAGAAGTGTTGCGGCATTCCCGTCACACAGATCCTGAAAGAAGAGGCAGCTCCTGCCGTCATGAAAAACACCTGCATCCTGGGCGGTTTTTGCCGGGTAGTGGGCATGGAGTGGGCGGTTTTGGAGGATGTTCTGAAGAAGCACATGCCAAAGAAGCTGGAGCAGAACCTGCGCGTGGCGAGAAAGGGTTACGACTCTGCCGTGGAATTTTCCCGCGTAGAAAAGACCGATCAGCAAAGCCTTCCCATCATGACCGGCAATCAGGCCATAAGCCTCGGTCTGATCAAGGCAGGCCTTGGGGCTTACGTTGCCTATCCCATGACACCATCATCGAGCGTGCTGGATTTCATGGCCAGGGTCTCGCCGGATTTCGGGATCAAGATCGTTCATCCTGAGAGCGAGATAGCGGTAATGCTCATGGCGGAAGGCTTCGCCTACGCCGGGGTCAAGTCTGCCGTGGGAACCTCGGGCGGAGGATTTTGTCTGATGACCGAGGCCCTCAGCCTGGCCGGCAGTGCGGAGATTCCCGTGGTGATCATCATGGCCCAGAGGACGGGCCCTTCCACAGGTCTTCCCACTTACACGGCGCAAGGCGATCTGCACTTCGTCCTTAATGCCGGTCATGGCGAATTTCCGCGCTTCGTGGTCTCGCCCGGAGACGCCGAGGATGCTTACTACTGGTCCGGGGTTGCCCTGAATATGGCCTGGAAATATCAGGTCCCTTCATTCATTCTGTCCGACAAGATCACCAGCGAGAGCCAGTACAACTTTGATTTGGCCGCGGCAGGAGAAGTAACGGAGGAGCAGCCGGTGCAGTGGAGCGGTCAGGGTCAGTACAACCGCTACCAGTACACCGAAACCGGCGTCTCGCCTCTGGCTTTCGCACCTGTGCAGGGCCAGAAGATCAAATCGGACAGCTATACCCATGATCAGTTCGGCATAACCACTGAGGATGCAAAGATCACCAAGGAGATGAACGACAAGCGCCTGCTCAAAGAACGGGTCATGGCAAGGGATCTGGAGGGATACGAGACGGTTAAGGTCTTTGGAGATATGTCGAGCAAGACTGCTTTGCTCTGTTGGGGCTCGAACAAGGGCGTTTGCATCGAAGCTGCCCAAAAATTCGGCTTAAAGACGATTCAGGTTCTTGTGCTCTCTCCATTCCCGGAACAAATGCTCAAGCAAGCTTTGAGCGGTGTGGAGACGCTGATTGATGTTGAATGCAATTCAACGGCCCAATTGTCCCGGCTGGCCGCATGCTATGGCATCAAGACCGACGAGCAGATCTTGAAATACGACGGAAGACCATTCTCGCTGGAAGACCTCGAAGCAGAGATTGGGAAAATTGAGAAACTCGGGAACCGGGAGAAAAATGGGAACAATGAGAAACATGAGACTCTGGGGAGGATTTCAGCATGAATGCCAAAGACCTCGCCACCTACGCCAAGAACACCTGGTGCCCTGGCTGCGGGAATTTCTCCATCCTGAGCGCCATGCGCTCCGTGCTGGCACAGCTCGACGAAGAGGGCTATCCGATTGAGAATGTAGTCCTGGTCTCCGGCATCGGCTGCCATGCCAAGATTACAGACTACATGAATGTGAACAGCTTCTACTCCATCCACGGTCGTGCGGTGCCGGTGGCCACGGCCATAAAGCTTGCCAACCCCGATCTCAAGGTGATATGCTTCTCAGGCGACGGTGACAGCCTGGCCGAGGGACTGGACCATCTCATCTTCGCAGCCAAGAGAAACATCGACATCACACTCATCCTGCACGACAACCGGGTCTACGGCCTGACCACCGGGCAGTATACGCCGACCTCTCCCCTCGGCTACAAGGGCAAGTCGACACCGTTTGGCACCGCCGAGCTGCCCATAAACCCGCCGGAGTTGATGCTCGCCTGCGGTGCTACTTACATCGCTCGCGGCTACACGCATGGCATCGACCACCTGCAAAAGATCTTCCGGGAAGCGATAGTACACAAAGGCTTCTCTTTTGTGGATGTTTTACAGGTTTGCGTTTCCTACTTCAACATGTATGAAGCCTACAACCGGCGGGTTTACGAGCTGGAGGGAAACGACACGAGCAGTTTTGACGAGGCGCTAAAGCTCATCCGCTCCTGGAACTACGACGGAGGCGAAACCAAAATCCCATTGGGCAAGTTCTACGAGGCCGACGCGCCCCGTCTCGATCAGGCGTTCTCCAGCATCAAGCCGATAGGGGCCGGGAAAGATGAGAAGATAAAATTAATGCTGGAAAATTTCATTTAGATTAAGGTACAATTAGAGTAAGATTAGATTCGAACTGGAATCGCAATAAAGTGAATTGTAAATACAAAGGAATGGTGAAAAAAATGGATAAATATGTTTGCATGGTTTGCGGTTACGTCTATGATCCCGAAAAGGGTGATCCGACATCGGAAATTGCTCCTGGTACAGCTTTTGAGAACCTGCCCGACGACTGGATCTGCCCCGAATGCGGCGTCGGGAAAGAGCAGTTCAAGAAAATGGAATAGATATGCTCAGCGAAAAAATGTTTGAAGCACTCAACGTGCAGGCGAATAGAGAGCTGTACTCCTCGTACCTCTATCTCTCTATGTCCTATTATTTTGAGTCCGTCAAGTTGCCGGGCTTTGCCAGCTGGATGCGCGTGCAAGCGGGCGAGGAGCTGGTGCACACCATGAAGATGCTGGACTACGTGGCAAGCGCAGGCGGCAGGGCCAAGATGCTGGCAGTGGAATCTCCGCGCGAGTCCTGGGCGTCCCCGGTCGATGCTTTTCAGCAGGTCTGGGATCATGAGCGAGCGGTGAGCGGGCTCATTCGCGCCCTGGTGGGCGTGTCCGAGGCCGAGAAGGACGAGGCGACGAAGAGCTTCTTGCAGTGGTATTTGGACGAGCAGGTGGAAGAAGAGGAGTCCTCGGATAACGTCCTGAATCTGGTCAAGGCTGCGGGAAATGATAATTCTGCACTTCAAGCGGCTGATGCAAAGCTCGGCCAAAGGCGCTTCAAATTCCCAAGGGGATTTGAGATCTTTCCCTATGCCGCGTCTTTGGGATTGACTATCGGATCGCTAAAAAGATAGGATTATTGGCGGCGCAGGTAAATTCAATCCGGCGCCGTCTTTCACGTATTTTCTTCAAATTCCGCTTGTTTTTTTATTTCCTTGAGATTATGGGCTCAGAAGAGCTGGCCGATGCTGGAAGGATCTGCAACATGCCACTGCCCCTTCTTTCCGCTGCCGTAAGTGTCGCCAGCGCCGGTATCGCCTGAATAGAGATAGAGCGGCCATCCTCTGAATGTTATTTGTTTGGACCCGTCGGTTCTCGTAATAGTTGCAAAGTCAACCGATCTCAGGCTATCCGGTACGCTCACAGTTTCGGTATAGAAGGGAATCCAGGTTTTTGCGCAGTCTTCATAGCAGGTGCTGCCCCCTTTTCCTTGCGCATCGTCGGAGAAGTAGTAGAGGGTATAGCCGCTCTGATTCACCATAAACTGGCCTGCAAACTTGCTCTCGGAAACATTAATCGTGTACATGTCTTGAATCTCAGCCATAGCCGAGACCGACAAAATGAAGAATGCAAACAGCAAAAGTATTATCCTGCAGCTTCTTGGCAATTAAATCACCGGCCTCTCTGTTGCCTGTCATGGATAATAAGGATTCGCCATAATGATCCAATGGCGAATGGGTTAAGTCCATAAGCAACCTATGCCTCAATTCGAAGCGAAGACCAACGGGAACTAAAATAATGAGTGCGCTATCCTTTGAGATCTTAAAGAAAGACAAAGACACCAATGCTCGGCTCGGCCTGATAAGAACCAGACGCGGAGATATCAGGACGCCGTACCTCGTGCCTGTGGCGACGATGGCCAGCGTGAGGTCACTTGGGCCCGACGATCTGGCTCAATTAGGCGTGCAGTGTGCCCTGGCCAATACCTACCATCTTCACCTCAAGCCGGGCGATGAGCTGATTCGAAAGCTGGGCGGGCTGCATAAGTTCATGGGCTTTCCGGGACCTCTGTTCTCGGATTCAGGAGGATTTCAGGCATTTTCTTTGGGCTTTGGCAGAGAGCACAACATCAGCAAGATCGGCAATATTTTCCCTGAAGAATTGCAATGCTACCGGAATCGACATCTGAATCAGTTACCTTCAAATCAATTGCCTGCAAGCCAATTATCTGCAAACCAATTGCCTGTCAATCAACTATCTCGGAGCAGATCCGACAGCGTTCCGAAAAAAGAGAACCTGACAAAGATCACGGACGAGGGAATATCCTTCAAGTCCATGACCGACGGGCAATGGCATTTCCTGAATGCCGAATCGTCCATGAAGATTCAATCCAACCTGGATACCGATATCATCATGGCCTTTGATGAATGTACCTCGCCGCTATCCGATTACGATTACACCAAGAAAGCCATGCAAAGGACCCATGTTTGGGCGGAGGAATCGCTTCGCCATCACGACCCCGGCCAGGCGCTTTACGGCATCATTCAGGGCGGCTGGTTCGAGGACTTGAGAGACGAGAGCACTAAGGCCATTTCGTCGCTTTCCTTCGACGGGATCGCTGTAGGCGGGTCTTTGGGCAACAGCAAGCAGGACATGCACCAGGTTCTCGACTGGACGCTTCCCAAACTGGACGACCGGCCACGTCATTTACTCGGCATCGGGGAGATCGATGATCTCTTTGAGGGCGTAGAGCGAGGCATCGATACCTTCGACTGCGTCTCGCCTACCAGAATCGCACGGAGGGGGAGCCTCTTCATATCCCCTGAATCCGGAGGATGCCTGGAGAACAAGTTTCGCATAAACATCAAAGCCGCCAGGTTCCGGGAGGACGGGCAACCGGTTGACCAGCATTGCCGCTGCTTAACCTGCCGTTCCTTTTCCCGGGCCTATCTGCGCTATCTTTACAGCGCGGGAGAGTTGTCTTACTTCCGGCTGGCGACGCTGCACAACCTGCAATTTATGTTGCGCCTGATGGAAGAGATCCGGGAGGGCATCGAACAGGGAACCTTGCTGGAATTAAAGAGAAAATGGCTGGGAAGGATTTGACCTTAGATTTAACCTCGATGGACATTTCTCGCGACAAGAACAGCCCGGATAGAGAATTAAATAGGATATCAAAGGGGAAAGGAAAAGCCAAATTCAAGATCAACAAAATACAGGCCACCATTCTGCTCTGCGGCCTGTACCTGTTCTTCTCTTTAGCCGGGAATATCGCCGCCACCAAGGTTACCTACTTCGGCAGCCTGGTCATGGATGCCGGATTCATCTACTCTCTCACCTTCACCTGGCGGGACCTGATTCATAAACAGCTGGGCAGATCGGCGGCAGTCACCACCATCTGGCTGGCGGCTGCCCTGAATCTCTTCGCGGCTCTTTATTTCCAGCTCGTGGTCATGCTGCCCGCTCAAGTTGATTGGGCCAATAGCGGCGGCCAGGCCGCCTGGACGTTCCTCTTCGGCATCATCGACACTTCGAGCGGGATCTGGTGGCAGTCGATATTCTCGCTGCAGATGAGGATCGTTATCGGCTCCATCCTCACCGCCCTTATCGCCGAGATGATCGACACCCAAGTCTATCACATCTGGACGAGAGGCCGTGGCAGATCATGGCCGCAGTGGACGCGGGTCTTTGCCTCCAATGCCGTCTCAATTCCTGTGGACAGCATTCTCTTTCCCATCATCGCCTTCACCGGCATCGTGGGGTCGCAGGCATTGGTGCAGATGTTTTGGACCAACATCACTGTCAAAGCACTTATCACATTGCTCATATTCTGGACGATTTATTTGGTGCCGGAAGATCCGATTTATGAGGATGTTTAAATGGAATTCTGCGAATTCTTCGATTTCTATCCCAAAGAAATAAGGGAATGAATCCGCCCGTTCGGGAGTAGCAAAAGATCTTGGGGGATTCCGGGCGGCTCCAAGTAATACTGTT
>RPOO01000075.1 GCA_003857025.1 Methanothrix sp. | reverse complement strand
CGTCCTTGATAACCATGGCAAATACAATGAGTCCATAGATTCATTTGATAGCGCTATTATGATTAATCCTAATGATACGGATGCATGGTTCGGTAAAGGCATTGTTCTTGGTGAATTGAGCAAGTACAATGAGGCAGTTCAAGCATATGATAACGCAATCAAGATTAATCCGCAACTTGCGAGTGCTTGGTATAACAAAGGTGTTGACCTCAGTTATCTGAGCAAGTACAACGATGCTATTGATGCTTATGATAATGCCATCATGATTAACCCACAAGATGCTGATGCTTGGAATGCCAAGGGTGTAGCCCTTAAGAATCTGGGCAAATATGATGATGCAATCCAGGCTTATGAAAATGCTCTTAAAATTAATCCACAATTAGCAAAGGCGTGGCATAATAAAGGTATCGCGCTTGAAGCTGTCAATCGTAACAGTGAGGCAAATGAAGCATTCTCCAAGGCAGGGGATAAATACAAGAGCTAAATCCGTCTGACGCACATTTTTTCGCTCTGCCCTACGGCCTTGATGGTACGTGTCCCGCCAAAAGGTAAAAAATACAGTTCTAATGCCCTAGTCTACCTGCACTCTTTGCGCGTTAATCACTACGAGCTTGGGCAGATGAACCTCCAGGATGCCGTCCTTGAAGCTGGCCTTGACCTGCTCCGGCTTGATCTCTGCGGGCAGCTTGATCTCTCTCTTCTGGCCGATGGGGCTCATCTCACGGCGCAGGTACTTTCCGGCTAGGGGGTTGGCCTTGGTCTCGACGTAGAGGCTGTCTTCCGTTATCCTCAGGTCGATCTTATCCTTGGCGGCACCCGGCAGGGCTACCAGGGCGATCAGTTCTTCGTCGGTATCGAGAAGGTCGATGGCCGCATAATCGTGGCCTCTGGCCTCACCCATCTCGCTGGTCACGTCTCCCAGGATCTTCTTGGCTGCCTGGCTTGCCTGGTTAGACATTCTGGCCGCCTCGACGGCAGCCTTGCCGATCATGCGCTCCAGATCGCTCGTCCCTGAGGAATCCGATTTCATACCTCTGATTTAGTACCTGTTCTCATAAAACCCTTTGCATTCCCTAAGAATCGGCCAAAGCCGGGGCGCACTTCCAGGTCCCCGTCATAGACCACAGTGCCTCTGACCAGAGTCATCTGCGGAAAGATCCCTTCCCGGCCCTCGTAAGGCGTCCAGTCCGCCCGGCTGTGCAGCCGATCGGCCCGAATCTCTCGAACGGATTTGGTGTCCACAATAACCAGGTCCGCATCCTTGCCCATCTCGATGGAGCCCTTGCTCGCCAGTTGGAAGATCTTCGCCGGCTTTGCCGCAAGCGCGTCCACCAGCCGCTCCAGGCCGATGAGGTTTTTCTTCACTGCCATGAGCATGAGCGGCAGCATGGTCTCGACCCCAGGCACGCCCGCTGGAGCCTCCCAGATGTCGTCCCTCTTCTCTTCGGGCAGATGCGGTGCATGATCCGAGGCCAGGATATCGATGGTCCCGTCTCGAAGGCCCGCCCAGAGCGCATCGTTGTCCGCCTGGCCTCGCAAGGGCGGGTTCATCTTCAGGAAAGTGCCCTGCTTGCGGTAATCCTTGACATTGAATAGAAGATGATGCGGAGCAACCTCAGCGCTCACTTTTTTGCCTCCGGCCTTCGCCTCTCTGACAAGTTCCAGTCCCAGGGCCGTGCTGAGGTGGCAGATATGCAGCCGATCCGACCAGGCGAGAACCTTCTCGATGGCGGCACCCTCAGCCAAAGGAGTTCTGGCCTGCGAGTAGACATCCGGTTCATGCATGTTTTTCAGGTGCCCCATCTTTTCCCGGATTATCTGGCCGTCTTCTGCGTGAATTGTCGGCAGCGCTCCCGCATCTCTTACCTCGGCCAGGATCTCCTGCAGCCTCCGGTCGCTGTGCTCGTAGGTGAAGATCTCGCCGATGGCTGCGGCTCCGGCACAAACCAGCTCCTCGATGTTTCCGGGATTTTTGGGGCCTCCATTGATGCAGAAATCGACCACTGAGCGATGGCGGGCCAGTTCCAGCTTAAGCTCGAAGGACCCGGCATCAACGGTTCTCGGATCGGTGTTGGGCTGATCGAAGACCGTAGTAACGCCGCCCGCAGCCGCGGACAGGGAACCGCTCGACCAGTCTTCTTTGTGAGTCGGTCCAGGATCGCGAAAATGCACATGGGCGTCGATGGCTCCCGGAAGGATCAGCATCCCTTTGGCATTGATCTTCTCCTCGGCTCGATGCGATCCGCCCAAGGCCGCGATCCGCCCGTCTTTGATCCAGATGTCGATGGTCTTGTGGCCTGTCGGGGTGAAGGCGCGACCGTTCAATACACCAAGATCATAGTTTATATCCAAACCTCCTCAGCAGCGCCCGCCGCTCCTCGACTTTCTCCGCGTCCTCGACGCCTTTGGGCGAAGAGCCGTCGATGACGCCCATGATGCCCCGCCCCAGGTCCGTCTCGGCCACTATGACCTCCAGGGGGTTGGCTGTGGCGCAGAAGATGGCGCAGACCTCTTGAATCTCCTTGATGGCGTTCAGGACATTGACGGGAAAAGCGCCCTTCATGAGCAGGACAAAGGCATGGCCGCAGGCAAGGTCAAGAGAGTTTTGTTTGGCCGTTTCGATAAGCTCGGCGTCGTTTCCCTCCAGGCGCACCAGGCAGTCGCCGCTGGCCTCGGAGAACGCCAGGCCGAACTTGGCTCCCGGCACATGGCCTGCCATGACCTCAAAGATGTCCTCCGCCGTTTTGATGAAGTGGCTCTGCCCCAAAACCAGGTTCGCTCCCTCGGGAATATTCATCTTTACTGCTTTTAGTTCCATTTCAATTCAACCCTTCAGGGAACAAATTATGGCGGAGTCCGACTTATACTTTGGCCCGCAGACAAAAGCGGCAGTTGTAGAGAAAATAAGAGAAGGAAAACGAGCAGATGGGAACAAGCTGCTGAAAATAAGCGGCTGAAATTGAGTAGCCAGAAATGAGTGGTTGTGAGCGAGCAGCTACAAATGAGTCGCTAAAAAGAGAAAAACAAAAAAACGCCGGCTTATTTGCCGGTCTGCTGCTGGTTTCGACTACGGGTTGGTTTGCGGATTGGTTTACTGTTTTGTCTTATCGGTCTGGTTATCGGTCCCCTCGTTGGTCTACTTATTCCTCAAGCCCTTCTTGGGGCCCTTAGACTGATTTTCCATCTGCACGCTCTTCTTCATCACAAAGACGGATGTGAAATAATATACAACCATGAATATGATGGATGAATAAATGGCCATGCTGGCCGATTCAACCGGCCCGAGTTTCATCAGCAAAATGTAATACAGGGTGTTAATTACGAAAAAGATCACACCGACAATTGCCGCCTGCTGCATGGGCTGAAACTGCCGGAAACGGATTATCAGTTCGGTGTAATTTAAATTTTTAAGGTTTACCATGGATCCCTCACATCATCAACCTTTAAGAGTCCCTTTCTGTTCATATAAAGCCTTGTCCACCAGAGGTTAGTGAGCGGGGCTAAGACCAGGATGTTGATCAGGCCCGTGATTATCGACAGAGATTGTTGGCCTATGCCTTCACCTGCAGAAAGCGAGCCGCCGATCATCTGCAAGCCAATCGATATGGCCACAACGATCAGCCATAGGATCAGGACATCGAACTTGTTGTAGCGGAAGAAGTCAATGCTCGCCTTGATGGCATCCACTGCTCCAAGTCTTTCCACCACAAGCGCATAAGGTGCCAATGCCAGCAAGAGGGAGAGCGCCAGGGCATAGAAGATGAGCAGCATTATTCCTATCAGCAGCGCTCCAACAGCCTGCGGCTCGGCTTCGAGCGGCCGGGGAAGCAATGCAATTCCCGGAATGAGAAAAACCAGGCCCGCCATGGTCAGAAGCCCCATCAGAATGGTGGCCATGAACATATTCCAGAAGTTCTCTCTTCCTGCAGACCACATGTCAGCCAAACGGGCTTTGCCGCTATCGAGAGCGCTCCTGGCCATGCCGATGGCTCCGGCGGTGAAAAACGCGCTGACTAAAGACATGAGCACTGCAAGCACCACAAAGAAGAGCGCGATCTGTACCATCTGACCCGTTTGCAGATTTTCCAGGGATGCCTGCGTCTGGTTAATGAGGTTTTGCATCTCTGCGGCATTCTCCACCGTTGTGGCATTCAGATCCATGCTCGCCAGGGGCAGAAACGTCAGGGCAAAGGCGATCAGTACGGGTATCATCACCAGAACCGAGACGAAGAAACTGAGTATGAACGGCAGGCAGAGGTTGAGGTTGCTCTTCCAGGTGCCGAATCCTTTTCCGATTAATTCACCTATCTCTTCCATTTTCATCCCTCCAGCCCTTTCCAGATCAGGTCGCCCACGTGATGCAGCGACTTCACGGCTTTTCCTTCGCCCTTCATCTCCGGGCCCGGTATCATCGCTCTGCCGATGGCCAAGGGCTTCTTGTATCTCTCTTCCACTATGACTACCAGGTCCCCGGCAGCAATCTCCGGATCGGCGGAGACGATTCCCGGATTCATGATGTCCGCCCCATTCACGACGAAGCGCACCGCGCCTGCATCTACTGTCACCAGCCTTTTAACGGGCTTGAGTTCAATGGCACCAAGCACGGTAAAAAAGGGCTGATCTTCCACAATCATTATTAAAGGACGGCCATTCACGAAGATGAGGTTAGCACCCTCGTCTGTGACGGCCATCTCCAAGGATGCCTTTTTCAGGGGAGATGAGTTGTCAAGGAACGGTTCAAGGCTAGCGGTTACCTTCCTGGCATCGCTTCCCTTGAGATGGTGCCTGGATTTTATCTTCATGCTATCCAGGTATCCCGATAGGTTTAAATATGCAACGAGCAAGTCTGAAGTTCGAAGCCTTTTGCGGTTATCATCGCTGGAGAGAGGATTAATGGGTCAGAGACCGCTTGATATTCTGAATGAATCACTGAATGGTCCCGTCATCGTTAAGCTAAAGGATGGAAGGGTATTCAGGGGAGAGCTGCAGGGTTATGATATCCACATGAACCTAGTGCTCGACAAAACTGAAGAAGTGGCAGAAGGGGCGGTCGCACGCAAGATTGGAACGGTAATCGTGCGAGGAGATAATGTTGTATATATTTCACCTTGAGGTGCTTTAGATGAAAGGTACTCCTTCTATGGGCAGACGCCACAAGAAATCGCATATTAGATGCAGACGCTGTGGCAGTATTTCGTTCAATTTCAAGAGAAAGGTTTGCGTCAAATGCGGATTTGGCCATTCTTCGAAGCTAAGAAGCTATAAGTGGATGAGAAAGGCGGATTACTAGAGGTCGCTAAGTTGCACGATGCCTGCGGCGTTGTCGGTATTTCCTTCAATGAGACGGGCAATAACGTAGCTAAATTCATTTACTACGCCCTCTATGCCCTGCAACATCGGGGACAAGAGGCTGCCGGCATATCCGTGCACGACGGCAAGTCCATTCGTACCCACAGGGGTATGGGACTTGTCGCTGAGGTCTTCAAAGATGCTCAGATCGACATTCTGCGTGGGTCGGTAGGCATAGGTCATGTCAGATATCCGACCACAGGCCGATCGTGCATCGAGAATACTCAGCCTTTTCTCGTAAAGTACAAGGATGGCGCTATTGCGGTAGCGCATAACGGCAATTTGGTGAATTCCAGCCAGCTTCGAGAGCAGCTCGAGCAGGCGGGAGACATATTCTATTCATCCTCGGATACCGAGGTAATTGCCCACCTTTTTGTCAAAGAGCTTCTCAAATACGATCTGCAAGAAGCCGTTCGGGCTTTGATGAGAAAGATCGTGGGATCGTATTCACTCGTCTTCCTCTGGGAAGATACGGTTCTGGCCCTGCGCGATCCCCTGGGCATAAAGCCTCTATGTATCGGCGAGGTCGACAACGGCTTTATGGTGGCATCGGAGAGCGCGGCAGTCGATACCTTAAACGGAAGGCTCATTCGCGACGTTCGCCCCGGCGAGTTGGTAGTTATCAAGAAGGGAGAGATGAAGACCTATCAGCTGGCGCGCATGCCCCGCCCGGCTCATTGCGTCTTCGAGTACATCTACTTCGCCCGGCCCGACAGCATTCTGGACGGCCGCCTGATCTATGATGTGCGTGTAAACATCGGAGCCCATCTGGCCGAGGAGCACCCGGCGGATGCAGATACCGTCACGCCCATCCCCGATTCGGGCATCACCTTGGCCGTGGGATACCACCAGCGCTCTCAAATCAGCTACCGAGAATGCCTGATGAAGAACCGCTACATCGGCAGGACATTCATCATGCCTGACCAGAGCATGCGAGAGACTGCCGTGCGCCTGAAGATGAACACCATCCGGCCCAACATCGAGGGGCATAAACTCGTCCTCGTGGATGACTCCATTGTGCGCGGCACCACCAGTCGGCGGATTGTGGACATGGTGCGCAGAGCCGGGGCAAAAGAGGTGCATGTTCGCATCGGCAGCCCTCCCATTCTTGCGCCCTGCTATCTCGGCATCGACATGGCCAGTCGCGAGGAGTTGATCGCCGCCTACAAGACCGTGGCGGGCGTAGAGGCGGTCATCAACGCCGACTCTCTGGGGTACGTGAGCCACAAAGGTCTGGTGGAAGCGGTGGGCATACCCAAAGAGAACCTGTGCATGGGATGCCTCACGGGAATTTATCCTGTGGAGATTCCGGGCGAGAAATGCATGGCGGCTCAGACCAAGCTATCGGAATACCTGAATGCGGATGCAACAAAGGATTAGGCCCAAAAAAGTTCAGGCCAAATCAAGTTTGTCAGGCCATCTGCCGTGAACTGCTCCTTATGCTTTGTCCACGGCACTGTTAACCCGCAAAGCGGAGAACCTGCAAACGCAATGCATTTGTCTTTTGAAGACATTGAGCCGGAACTGGCGTCCGGGCTCAAGCCGTGGTCTTCGTCTTGGCGATGTACTTGATAAGCTCTGCACCAAGCCGGGAAGTCTTCTGAATCTCGCTCGTCACATCATCGAGGTTCGCGCCGCTGGCTGCCAAGGAATTGATCTCCTGCAGTGTGGAATCCTCTATAGTGAAGTACTCGTCCAGATCCTTTCTGTGGCCCCAAACGTCGCCTTCCAGCATCTCAATGCCCTGCATATCCAGGAATACCTGAATGGCGTTGGACATAGTCTTGCGGTAGGAGGGCGGCACCTGGATCATTCGCAGCCTTGGGCACCTTTGCATAAGATTCAAATAATCCACATTGCTGGCCCTAAATGCCAGGTGAACTGTCTTCTAATTTGGGTTCAGGTTGGCGATCTCGCTTCTTGCACTGATTACTCTAATCCTCATCGTATCACTCCAATACCCTAAGTAGCTTCGATAATATTAATAGACACTTGCGATGTTCACATCTGTACAAATAGTAATTAGTAAAATGAAGAACAATGCGTTTTCGATCGTAGGCATGGATGAAATACTCGATCTAATGCCACAGACAGACACTTCCATAAAATGGAAGACAGACCTGGAAAATATCTGAAATGCTGCAGATAAACCTGATGCTTATTATTTTCCGCAAGTTTTCCCTTGAGAGGTTCCTGATGGTGGGCGAGAAAGCATCAGGGGCGAAAGAAATGTTTGAAACGATTCCAAGCTGAAAAATGCGTTCGAGCCGGACCTTCATATCTCTTGTCCGGCTCACCGATCCTCACAGATTTGAAATGAAGAGCGTTTTTTTGGGCTCACTCATCCGGCGCGTCTCTAAAGATCGTCTGCTCTCGACCGGCACCCACGGACACCGCAGAGATGTCTACGCCGAGTAGATCCTCCAGTCGCTCCACATAAGCCCGCGCGTTCTCCGGCAGATCATCATAGTCCTCGACGCTCGTGATATCTTCCGTCCAGCCGGGCATGTCCTCGTAGACCGGCTTGCACTTGGCCAGCTCCACGGTGCTCTCGGGCGGATAGCCTACGGTTTCCCCATCAAGCTCGTAGCCCACGCAGACCTTTATTGGGCTGATGCCGGTCAGGACATCCAGTTTGGTCAGCGCCAGCTCGGTGTAGCCGTTCAGGTAGACCGACTTCAGGCCGAGCACCGCATCAAACCAGCCGCAGCGGCGTGCCCGTCCGGTGGTTGTGCCATACTCGTGCCCCTTCTCTCGCATCTTTAAGCCCATCTCATCCTTCAGTTCCGTGGGCATGGGTCCCTCGCCGACGCGGGTGATGTAGGCTTTGATTACACCGACAACGTTATCCACCATGACCGGGCCGACGCCTAAATTGGCACAGGCGCTCCCCGCAGTTGTAAAGCTGGAGGTGACGAATTTCTGGGTGCCGTGAATGACATCCAGGAATGCTCCCTGAGCCCCCTCGGCCAGGACGCCCTTCTCTTCGATCAAAGCGACGTTGATCTCCCGCGAGACATCAGTTACTCTGTCCTTCAGACGCTTTCCGATCTCCAGGTACTCGTCGATGAAAGGTGCGTATCTGACCACAGTCGGGTCGCCGCCCATGTCGGCGATGGCCTTCTCCTTGGCCGGGCCGATCTCCTTCAACTTGGCCTCCAGCAGAGCCGGATCGGTGAGGTCTCCCATCTGAACCTCCTCGCGAGCGATCTTGTCCACATAGGCAAAGCCGATGCCGCGGTTGGTGGTGCCGATCTTCTCCGTTCTGGCCTTCTCTCGCAGGCCGTCCAGCTCTATGTGGTAAGGCATGATGATGGTCGTCTTGGCATCGATGCCTATGTCGAGCTTGATTCCCTCGGATTCAAGCGCCTGAATCTCGCTCCAAAGGACGCGCGGGTTGAGCACTACGCCCGGGCCGATGAGCAGCCTGCGCCCGAAGATGGCTCCGCTCGGAACCAGGTGCAGCTTGTAGGTCTTGCCGCCCACGACCACGGTATGTCCTGCATTGTCGCCGCCCTGGAAGCGCACGACGATATCGTAGTTCTCGGCCAGCAGATCGATTACCTTGCCCTTGCCCTCGTCCCCGAACTGTGCACCAGTGAGAATCGTAAACATGCAGTTGGGGTTATCGGCCACGTAGATAACAATTTTGATGCCGAATCGGTGCGGCGACCTGCCCAGGGCGACTCAAGAATGCGGGCGGAGAACATGCTCTGCGATCGCATCCGCCACATTGACACCAGAAGCCTCAAAGATGCCTTTTCCAGAAGGTGTTCCGTTTACCTCGATGACCTTCAGCCCCTCGCCGGTCTCCAGGAGGTCCACTCCACAATAAACCGCACCCACTGCCCGGCTGGCGTTGACGGCCAGGTCCCGCAGCTCACCTGTGATGGGGCACAGCTCGGCCTGGCCGCCTCTGGCAAGATTGGTGATCCACTGGCCGGGCGGAGCGACGCGATAGATGGCGGCCATGAGTTTGCCGTTCACGACGAATGCCCTGATATCCCGCGGCGAACGGAGGGCTATGAATTCCTGAAGATAAACCAGTCCGTCCTTTTCCAGGATTGCGGCCAGCTTCTCCATATCACTTTCGTCGCCATCCTTTAGCAGTTCTATGCCCTTTCCCTTGAATCCGAAGAGCGGCTTGGAGACGGCTTTTCCATATTCATGCAGGATTCTCAATGCATCTTTTGGGCTGGTGGAGACGGCAGTCTTGGGAGTCGGCACTCCGGCACGCTGCAGTGCCAGAGAAGTTGCGAATTTGTTGGCCGCCCTGGCGATGGCCTGGGGCGGATTTATGACGGGAAGGCCGAGGCTTTCCAGAGCTTGCAGCGCCTCGAACCGGAAGGCCACATCCTGCACACCCCTGCGCCCCAGGTCCCGCACTACCAGGGCATCAAGCCGAAGGAGATCGACGCCGTTGCTGCAAAATGAATGGCCGCAAGAAGCGGATTTCTCGCCCATTTTGTAGCTCATTTTGCCGTCAATGGTTGATGTAAGTTCTGAGAAGTTCAGGAAGACGGCTTGGCCCCCATTTCTGGTAAACGAGGCCATCAGGGCGCAAGCAGTCCAATCCTTTGGATCGGAGACGACGATGCCGATATGCATGAAGGACAACTTGTCTCCGAGGCTATATTTTTGTCGTCAATCAGCTCTAATCGTTTTTTTGTGCGGGCGGGTTCATCTGAAGAATGCGATGGGAATCCTGAATGGGGCCAATTTATCCGCGTCCTGAAGAACGCGGCCTTCTTAGCCCCTTTGCCCCGCGAGATAAATCCGATAACCGCGATGGAGGCTAAAATTGGGAAAAATTCTAGGTAGCTGCCAGTCTGCACTTTGATAGATCCGTCAATCTTGTGGGGCCGATTACGGCTCCCACTCCGGATGCAAAAAATGCTAGACCAAAGGCAACTAGGAAATAAATTATAACCTATCTCTTTACGAATCCTACGATCACTATCAGGACTATCGCGCCCAGAATTGCCGTTATCCAGCCCCCGAATCCTTCCGTCCCAAAGAGCCAGCCAAAGAGAAAACCACCGATCATGGAGCCCACGATGCCGACAACGATGTTTCCCAGCGTGCCGAATCCGTGGCCGACCCAAACCTTTCCTGCGATCCAGCCGATGATGGCTCCGACTATCAGCCATCCGATGAAAGAGACTATTCCAAACATTTCTTCCCACTCCTGACTATCCAAACTGAAAACTAATGCAGGCGGTGTTGCCGAGCGCCTTCGGCAGCTAAGCTGCCAATCCGCCATCTTGCTTAACATTGGCGCGGATGCTATAAATTATTTTGGGATCAGGCCGGCCTGCAAAAGCCCCTCAGGCAGTTATCTCCACATGATACGTTCTTGTATCGGCCACGATGTTCTCCCAGGAGCGCTTGTAGACGAAGGCGATGGTTGTCTTGCCGGGACGGATGGGATTGAAGACGAAGACAGATGTTCCTCCTGCACCGATTGCCTCCGAGGGCCCTTTCTCGAACTCTGTTTTTGCCAGCTCGCGAAGATAATAGTCATAGTCCGGTTTCCATTCATAGGCCGTGGTGGGATTGGCCGGCATGGATATGGTGAACGGCTGCTTTACCTTGGCCCGAATTAGTTGCACTTTCGCCTCCTTTTCGCCCGTTATCCTGTAATTCTCCACAGGCTCCATCAGCGGGTAGTAATCGACGTTTCCTTCAGAAATAACCATTGGATCGTCACCGATTCCGTCGGCATTCTTGTCCTCGCCGGTGTAGTTCGCCCAGTAGTTGCCCATGCGGCTGCGCAGCACCCGGCTGTTGAACTGGTAATTTATGCCCTGGCTGGAATTCCAGACGGATGGAACGTCCGGACAGACGATTACGCTATCATCAAAGTCGTTTAGATAAATGACTGTAGGCAAGACTACCTCCAGAGCGCAGTTGCGGCTGTCGTTGGAGCCGCCGGGAACCGAGACCTCAAAGCCCTGCATCGATGCCCCAAAGGCCGCCAGGATAATTTTTCCGCCATCTGCAACCAGAAGCGGCCTTCCGCTGCCGGTGTCCAGGCCCTTCAGGGAAACGCTCTTTCCCATTATGAAATTCTCGCGGTAAGTTCCACTCTCCACAACGACCGTCTCATTCGGCGATGCGGCATTGAGCGAGTCCTGAATACTGGAAAAGTCGCAGCCTTGCGGGCAGACCCGCACCTCAGCGTTCGCTCCGGGCAGGAGGAAGAGCGAGAGCGCGAGTGAGGCGAGGGCAGCAGCGATAAATAATCTCTTGTAATCAGCCATGTTATTAGTAGACTGTAATTTCAAAAATTAAATAGCCATCTGATGGGCAAGGGCGGCATGATATGTCTCAGGGCGGTGCAATGGGCGAACGGGATCTGATCAGGAGAATCTCGGAGATTTTAGGGGGCGTGGAGAACGACGACTGCGCGGTGATCGATGCAGGCGACCGCTACCTGGTCGCCACCACGGACATGCTGCACCGCCAGACGGACTTTCCCGATATCATGAACCCCTGGCAGATGGGCTGGATGGCGGTGGCCGTCAACCTGAGCGACATCGCCGCCATGGGAGCCGAGCCCGCGGGCGTCCTCATCGCCGCAGGACTTCCGCCTGAGGCTGATCTCTATTTTATCGACGAACTTTTCTCCGGCTTTGGAGACTGCGCCGCCTACTACGGCACGCGAATCCTGGGTGGCGACACCGACGCGCACCAGGAATTGACCATCACCGGCACGGCTCTCGGCTTTGTGGAAAAGGATCTCGTGCTGCGCAGGCGGGGCGCGCGGGTGAGCGACCTGCTCTGCACCACTGGCGCTCTCGGGGGCGCGGGCGCGGGCCTGCGCGCGTGGAAGCAGGGAGAACTGCAAAGCGAGTTCATCGTGAAGCTGCTGGAGCCGGAGCCCCGGCTGAAGGAAGGACGCCTACTGGCGAAAAGCCGCGCGGTCACGGCCATGATGGACAACAGCGACGGTCTCGCGCTCTCGCTCTCGGATCTGTCTGAGGTGAGCCGGGTGGGCTTCGTGGTTTACGAGGATAGGCTACCGATTGCGCCCGGCATCGAGGAGACGGTCGGGCATGAGGAAGCGATCGAGATGGTGATGAGCGCGGGAGGCGACTTCGAGCTGGTGTTTACGGTCAAGCCAGAAGAGCTGGAGGCGGCGAAGAAGGCGGGCGAGGTGACGGTGATCGGGGAAGTGGTCGAGGAAGGGATCTGGATGGAACGGGCGGGCGAGAGGAGGCGGGTGCAGGGAAAGGGGTATGAGCACAGGATTGGTGGCTCCAAAATTGATTAGAATTCGAAACGGATATTCAAATTCAATCGAGGCTAACGAGCCGCCGAACACGACTTATCTTTTGCACCAAAATACGGCTCTCGCCTCTCGTTCGCCTCTCGCAGCAGCCCCTTGATCCTCTCGCAGTCGCAGGTCCCGATATCAATCAAATTGTCGCTGCGCAGCAAACAGGGCTTGATCTTCCCGTCCGAGGTCACCCGCAGCCGGGTGCAGTTGGCGCAAAACTCGGTGTTGTCCATAGGCCGGACCACCTCGACCTCCGCCCCGTCCAGATAGTACTTCTTGCGCCGGTGCATCTCGCGGGTGCTGACCCGATCCGCCTGCGCCTG
>RPOO01000074.1 GCA_003857025.1 Methanothrix sp. | reverse complement strand
GACGAAATTTTACTCTCAAAATGAACCCAATGGGAGAGAATACAGTCTTCAAGATGGATGGCAATACAGGTAAGACAACGACTATCGAGCTATTACGTTGGTGCTTTGGTCATAGCCAGCATGAAGCGGAAAAATCGAACATGTTTAAACACATGTGGACGAACCCTTCATATGTCCTTGATGATACTAAGAAAGGCACTCAGAAATGTGAAATAATAATTCAGTTTAGTGCTACAGGGGATGATAATCAGAAACATTTTTTTACTTTCAAAAGAGAAACCCAAGGAGAGCACATCGAGAACTATCCTCCAGTCAATGAAAAAATAACAAAAATCTACGACACTTTAGAAATAGATCGAGGAAAAGATGTACTGATCGGAAATGACGTATTTAGTTATATGTCGCAAGAATTCAGATTTAATGAATGTGAGGAATATTTCTGTTTCGATGGAGAAAAGGCCAGAGATATTATGCAATTAGCCTCAAACTCAAAAAATATTAAAGAATTATTGGAATTAGTCAATCGGAGAACAACTCATCCCAAACTCCGAGAATATAAACAAAAACTAGAGACGCTGCGTGAACGAGTTCTTGATGAAGCTAAATCGAAAATATCAGATAAAGCTTTAGAAGTTAATGTTACTAGACGAGATAATAGACGCAAAGAATTAACTCAGCTTGATAGAGAAATCGAAGGCAAAGACCAAGAAAGAAGGGCAAGCACGTTGGCCTTAGATAGACTTACTGATGAACATCATCGAGCCGATCAACAAATCACTACAGCAAAGTCCCAAGAACTAGTTGAGAGAACTCGATATGAACTTATCAAAGAACAAAAAAAGAAGAGTCTGAATGAAAGAAGAGCTGAAATATACGAGCACTTCCCTGATTGGATATCGGCGAATATATCCGACCAGATCAATGGAATCAAGAAGATGGTGAAAGAAAAGGGCAAGCTGCCAGAACCTTATAGGCGAGATTTGATTGAAAGCTGTTTAACATCAGGATTTTGTGATATTTGTGGACGTCCCTTAGATAAAGAAGCTGAAGAGCGCGTAAAAAGTCTGGAGCTTCAAATGGCGCCATATGGGGTTCATGATTTTCTATCTTTAACGTTCTCTTTGCCACTTATGACATTTCCATCAGATTCTAAATATAGTGCAATTAAAAAGCTTATAGAGGAGTATAATATCGCTGATACCAGGTTGGAAAGTATAAAGCTATCGGATGACGATGAAAAATTAATCTCTGAAAGAGATACTCTTCTTGAGAGGATAGGAATTATGCAGAGAAAAATCAGCAACATTGAACGCGATATTCAAGAGCAAAAAGAATGGAGAATCAAGCTTGTAAGTGAAATTAATGAATTAGAAGCAAAGATTATCTTATTGAGTGAGAACAAGGTGATTCTGGACAAGATCAATGAATCAATTCAAATCATCGATAACGCGGCAGAAAACATCAAATTGAAGGCCACTGAAATTATAAGTAATGTTATTTCAGAAGGCGTAACGTCAATTTTGGGTCCAAAATTTAGTGCAAAACTTTCCCAAAAAGAAGGTTTAATGTTGGGCGAAAATGGTTTTTTCGGCAAGGAAAAAGGAGGATATTCTGGTAGACTTGTCCTATCCTATTGCTTTGCTGAAGCCATGACCATGGTGGAGCCAATTATAGTTGATACTCCTGCAGGCAATATTGGCGATGCAAGAAAAAAATTAGCGGAACATTTGGTTGCCAATCACCGTCAAGTCATTTTGCTTTGTCTGCCAACCGAGCTAGAGAATTTTGCCTCAATTGTATCTACAAGAGAGCCGACTGAAGTAATAAATTTAGAGATGTGAAATTATGACTAAGCTTAAAGGCACGATCCAAGTACCAGAAAGCATGCTTCAGATACTCAATACTATTTCTGAGCAAAGAAAAAGCAAAGAAGGATGTTTAGTTAGGTTCCAGTACCTAATAGAACCAATTATCGCAGCTACATTCTATGGGCTTTACAAATCTCAAGAATTGCCTCCACTTGAAAAGGAGACGAACTATTTTGATAAATCTTATGAATTTAATGTCGATATTACGAACTATGCAGAGAAGCTTAACCATTTCCTCTTTTGTCTCTGGGTAAAACTAAACGGCATGCCAGATGAATCAGAAAACATAAAAATTTATAGGAAAGATCTCTATGAATTTATATCAAAATTACTTGATGATGATTACTTTCAGAATATAATTGTACCATTTTATTTAAAAAAGGCTGACGAACGGAGTGATGATACTTCTTCGTTTATATACAGATTATGGAATAGCGATAACATCGGACTAACTATGCAGGATTATTCTCCCGAATTCTTGGCAAAGGAATTTTGTTCGGTCCAAAATGAATATATAGAAGATGTAGTTTTGCCAATAATGAATAAAGAGATGAAAAAATGAATAGTCCCAATGAAGCCAGACTTTAATCTAGGACTTGGGACGAATCAAACAAGCCGACCAAAAAGTCTATTGGCGAATTAATTTTTTTAAATTCATTATATAGTAGTTCAAGGCCCCGTTCAATATGATTTCTAAAATAATAAGTAAAATACTGATCATCATCTAGATATTTCCCTGCATGCTGGCAAATTACTGCTTTAAATACTTCATCGAAATCGCCTGCAAGAGTATATCTATTGAATTCAAATCCATCGTTATCTTTTGGTTGCATATCTTCAACAGAGATAGGCACTGACAGAGATCGTCCAACAGCTATCCGACAAAGAATGTTTCGCTTAAGACTTAGCCTCATGGAGAGCATGTTGAGTCGATCAGATGCTTCTTTGGATAATCTTAATTTATTTGACATAAAATCCTCTAATTAAAGAAATATCCCTCACGTATTTTTTTTGATTCATCTAATGATAATATATATGAGCGGTTTATATGAGGTTTTAGTTTTTTATATAATATTTCATCTATTTCTCTGTCGTGAGATAGTATAATTACGTTTTCAGCAGCATTTGGGAAAAAATTGTTTATAATTTTATTAACATGACTGCTATCTAATTTGGCTAATGGTGAATCGATTATCATTGGGATTTTCTTTTCGGATATCTTGGCTAATCCCCATAAGACAGAGAGTGCATATACCTCTTTTTCTCCCGCAGAAATACTCTCTTTTCTTATCAATTCGCCATTGTATCCCATAAGCTGCGTAGTAAAATTGACTGGATCCAAATTGATATGATCAACCATATCATCCTTATTTGCAAGCAAATGGTACATGAAAGTGATTTTATCTTGAAGGTCGCGCATTTTAAGAGAGGTCGCTTTATTGATAAATTCTTTTATTGTCTTTTGCGAGTCATTACAGAGCTGTATTTTTCTTTTGTCTTCTTCAACACAAATAATTTTCTTATTTATTTCTTTTAATTCCTTCTGTAATTGACCTTTTCTTGTTTCAAGAATAGGTATATTGTTTTTTAAGGATTCACTCTCATTGCTCAAACATCTGATCTCAGAATCAATAGACGCGATTTTTTCAACGTAATCCTTTATGAAACTGTCACTTGGTACCTTATTCAGCTCTTTATGGTATTTATCCAATTGTGCGACGATTTCATCTCTTCTTCTCAAGAGGTCTTTAAGAGAGTTAGAGATGTTTTTATCAATATTTTTTATAAATTCTTCTATCTTAAAAGAATCAGTCAGACTCAAATCGTGTATCAAAGGTATTTGCGTACCCTTTTCGATCCGACTCAGCTTTTCCATAAATAGTTCGTTGATTTCATCAATAATAAATTTTAAATTATTTTCGCCAAGATGGCGATTTAGATTATCATTTTGATTAATCCTATTTACTAAATCTTTATTGATATCTAACATCGTTTCTTTACTTGACTTTAGCTCTTTTTGCATTCTTTCTTTTAATAATTGGATCAAAAGGGCTTTGCAGATCTTTGAAGCCATAATGAACGGAAGATAGTCCCCGCTAATTTGCCTTATATCCTCATTTACAGAGTTTAATTTTTCATCTAAAACTGAGATGTTTTTTTCGAATTTTTTCCTTTTCTCCGCATAAGCCCCTGCCTTCCTTCGCAGCTCTTCTTCTAATTCAACTTTTTTGTATTTAATTTCTTTAATTTCAATATATTTTTTATCGATCGATTTGTGACTTTCTTCTATTTCTTTTTCAATGTTAATTATATTTATTTCCCGATCATTAACCAAATTATTCAGCGTAGAATGCTCGCTATTTCTTTTTAAAATCTTTCCTTTTAATATTTCTAAATCATTATATAATATTTCATACCTTTTTAATCCAATAAGATCCCTTATAGATTCTCTTAATATTCCTTCAGCTTTATCTCCGGTTGCTAACTCTTTTACTCTTTCCCCGTCAAAAAAGAAGTAGTCTAAAATGTACGATGGTATTAGGGATGAAATATAATCTTCCCAATATTCCCTAGGAACTATCTGAAATGTCTCCCCATCTCGTATGATTTCAAACTTCTCTTCAATGGATTTATCGTCTCTAATATCCCATTCTCGCTTAAGACTAATGCAGTATGGAGGATAGCTGTCATCTACTAACAAATCCGTTTCGATAAAAAAAGATCGATCACCATCTTTTGTTGATAGTCTATTTTTTGAATCTATTATATAATCTTGGTATTTTTTATTTGATAAGTCAGTACTTTTTTTACCAAACAGACAAAGTTTTATGCTTTCTACTAATGTAGTTTTGCCCGATCCATTAGCTCCACCTATTAATATAATGTTATTATGTTTCTTTGAACCATTTTGGGAAAAATCAAATAGATTTTTTCCTCGATAATTTTTAAAGTTACATATGGTAATTTTTTGAAATTTCATGAGATTAACCTCTTACATCCCCCGCATCCGCATTCCGCGCAGTATTCGACATTTTGTTTCTGACAGCCCGTATCGGAATTTAATATATATTCCCCAAAGACCTGTTCTAAGCGATCATAGATGCCATTTCTTCTCGAGAGCGAAGACAAGTCTTTTTCCACGATTAGAAGTTGCTCAATCAAGCTCCGCGAAACACTATTTTCAGCACATAGATCTTCTAGAATTCCTGTTACAAGGCTTTTATCCTGGACTAAGTCCGGTAAGTTCAGTCTATTTATGTGAGAATTAAGAACATCGGTAATTGAGGATATATTGTCTCCTTCATATATCCATATCATTTCGATAGCTTTGATTTCCTCCGGCGAGATTATTGAGATCTTATGATCAGCTACTTTCTCTTGCAGAGTAATTAAGCGCCTCAAAATTTCATGCCTAGCTTCAAAAGTAAATGGTCCTAGCGTTTTATGACCGCGGTGCTCTGATTGATTGAATTCTTCTCCAAGTTTTTTTGCCAAAATCTTCTTTTTGAGATCTTGCTTTCTCATATTTTCCCGAAGAGACGGATCATCTCGAATTATTTTTAGCCAATTTCTGAATTCCAAAAGTGCTCCTAACCACGTTTCTCCGTCTTCGATCAATCCTTCGAGAGAACGATCACGCTCAACAACCGTACAGACCCAGCATCCAAAACGGCTTCCACCACTTGGTGGCGTGTTCTTGTCAAGCATGAAAGCAATTTCTTTATCGGCCTTACCATATAGGGACCTTAATTCATTGTTATCATCACCCCAGGGTGATAATACCTTCAACAGATAATCCCAAACTTGATCCACTTCCAGGTCTTCTATAGGAGTATACACATATGCGCCAGGTATACTAGAATGTCTTCTCAATCTAAAATCTGGTATTTCATATTTTTCCATTGTTTGTGCCCGAGTTACGCTTTCTGATTTTCTTGCACCTAATACAACAACAACCTCGCCGCTGCTCTTCACTTGATTGAGAATATATCGCGTTGTAGGCCTAATCTTAAGACGATCGGTGCACCACCGGAACCACCTATTTGGTGAGGGATAACCTCTTCCAATTAGATTTACCCAAAAAGTATCACTCAGTTCTGGCTTAAGCTGTTCTACCATTATCGGTAAATTATCTCTTTTGGCGGCATTCTTAATTCTATTAAGCCGTGTTTTTATTATCGAATCGATCGAAGGAGATTCAACTAAGGTGTTTGATGAGATTACATGAATCTTTTTATTTCTCAGTTCGGGAGGCAACTCCAAGAGCATGTAATATACTAATTGAGTTAAACATGTGGAGTCCTTTCCACCACTCAAGCCAATTATCCAAGGTCTATTATCTTTTAAGTATAATTTCCTCATCTCTGCTTTGATATCATCGATACATCCCGCGGTTTTGGTCATTTTCTCCTCCTTATGCTATTCCCCCTAATAAGGGAAAGTTTCTTCTCCTTTTTTGCCTGTTATTACAGTGGATATCGAATGATTTTTATATGCAAATTGCTTATAGATTACATCTTATGTAGATCACTAGCCTATATATATTACCTATGCAAGGTGAAAGTGACACACCCACACCTGATTGTGGAAGAGTTGATTTCGGCTATTGTGCCCACCCCTATTTTATCATCCGCATTAAATGACCTAATAAAGGCATTTTGGTCGATCAGGAACTACTTCTGCCTACCTTGAGGAAATTGATCTTGTCTTCTGGCAATGGATCTACAAGGACCACCAAAAATTCCTTATTCGCGTTCGCCACATCGAGATATAAGCGGCCATGCTTATCGATCTTCCTGTAGGTAGGCTTGATAGTTACCTCCCGGTCGGCAATATTCGGAATTACCTCTTTCAACTTCATGCCTTCCTGAATGGTTGTGATGGTTAATATAAGTGCTTGTACTACTAAATAAATCTATCTCACCAATACTACCAATATAACTAAAGTTACCAATGATAACAATATGTATTAGGTATTAAGTATTAGTAAGGTTGGGTACCAGCAGAAATTTTTCTGCGAGATACATGAGATCAACAATGCGAAATGACCGCGCACGAACGGGAATCAGCGATGCAACGGCCCCATCCTTATCGATTTAGTAAAGGTCCACATAGCAGAGAGCCCAGGTGGCCTTGAAGAGCCACTCCACATGCAGATACGGACCTCATCGGGGCTACTGGAGGCGGAAAGGGAGTCTTAGCCTGTAATGACATGTTAGAAGATAACCCAACAGTTGAGATCCTTGACCGCTGCCCAAACCTTGAGAAGGCAAAAGAAGACCCATTGGTTCTGGAGTTAATTGCGAAACTCAAGAATGAAGTCTTTGCAAAAGCGGGGAAAACGATTTACTGGGAAGACGTGCTAAAAGGAAATCCAAAAGTTGTGATTCTGCTTGGCCATGCTTTGCTCAACGAACTCAATGTACCGAGAAACCCCAAGCTTCGTAAAGAGATATTATCTGACTATCGCAAAGTACCGACTCTTTTATTCTATGCTTTACTCAGCCAGATAACAAATATTCCAAGTTGTGAAGTGCTAAGCGGGCAATTCGAGGCAAAAAAGAAAGCAGGTACCAGAGATATTTACCAGAAACTCGTCTTGGATAAAAGACTGAAATGATAAATATCTTGTTCAAGCGAGTCAGAAAGTAATACACCATAATTTTTCCCGCGATGCCCAGCTTCAGCACCTGTCTGAAATGCTTCTCGGCCGGCTCGATGTCGCCGGTTAACAGGCGAAGACAAGGCCGTACACGGTCCGCGGATCCTGGGGATCGCACTCGTTGGAATGGGCGCAGATAGTAGAGAGCCCGCAGGCCGTCGCCTTCCTTGCCGAGGATGGCGCCCAGGTTCTTGAGGGCTACGGGATTCTTGGGATCGGCTGCAAGAGCCCGCATGGCGTACTCCTTCGCCCGCGGGAGGTCGCCCTTCTTCTGATAGGCGATGCCCAGGGCTACATAGGCGTGCGAGTGGCCGGGCGCAAACTGGAGGCAGCGGTGCAGCAGCTCCATGCCTTTTTCGAGCTGGCCGAGGTCCACATAGCAGAGGCCCAGGTTGTAGAGGAGATCAGGATTATCGGGGTCCTGACGGAGGAGTTCCTCCAGGTAGATGCGGGCCTCGTCGAGGTGGCCGGATGCGAGAAGCTGGAGGGCGCGTCCAGCAGGGGAAGGAACGGAGATCACGAATTGGTGTATCTGAGGAGAGAGGAACGTTCAGGATGATCGTGCATGGTACGTTATTCAAATAAAAAAATAATTTAATTAAAGCTTATTTCCAATTTGATTGTATCCACTGTGAAACATCGTTCGAGAGGTTATTCCATGCGGATTCTTTGCTAGTTATATCCACTGCGAAGATCTTATCATTTTGATCTACATTGTTCTTTGCAGCATCTCGAACTTGCACAGCGGTTAAAGCTGTTCTGATAAGCCAAACAGATTCCAAAGGCTTTGCCCAATTCCCATAAGATTCCAAATGAGATTTCAGCTTTGGATAATCTTTGCCTGGTGCACGAAGATCGTATGAAATGAGAATCGTGTTCATTTTCATTCACCTTTTAGCAATGAATAATCGTTAATATTTATGTACTTTAACTACGGCACGAAAGTAATCCTGGAAGAAAGAGAAGGCAGCTATGCCGCCCACCCTTTGACACCCAGGATCTCGGCAATCATTTCCGGGCTGACGTCAAACTTCTTGGTCTTTTCATCGTATGCTGTTGCCTCACATGATGCTAGGTATGCCAGCGGCAAACTTGGCTGACGAGAATAATACCGCACGATATCTTCTTGTGGCACCCAGTGACAACACAAACTACCATCCACGCTCGCCGCCCTAGTCGTGACGGCCACCCATGCTTTGGCCCGCCTATAAGGATCTTGCAGATCTGCCCATCGACTGAGGCTGATTACCTTGTCAATTTGCGCTCGGCTGCCGTTGAACTCCCGGCTTCTAAAAAGCGCGTTGCTGCGACTTTGGGTATTTGTCCAATAAACCGAATTGACTCCTATAGAGCTGAACATCGCGCCGGGCAATGGACGAATTACCAGGTCAAAGGGATTCCTGGCATTTAGAGTGTGACTTACTGTTCCTGGTATGCCGTATTCCTTGACGGCGTGCGTCAGAGTTCGGACAAGTGTACCGATTGCCCATTGTGCGTGTTCGATATTCTGGCGACCTATAATCGACATCGAGTGATCGATATTAGGCACTTTCTTTACACGATTTTCTTTAGCAAGCTTAAAATATGTTAGAACACTAGTACTCATTGGATCACGCTCTTTTAAGTCGGGAGATGTGGTCTTTTTTGACTCATTTCCGGGGGTCTGGACAACCCCCGAAACTGCATTTCGATAGCGGTAGCTATGCATAGCAGCCGCTTCGCTGCTTCGATTGACCTTCATAGGTCTTTTTTGACTCATTTCTATATCCTGGTCCTATTTCCGCCTTGGACAGAGGCGTAGGCAAAATGCCAAACATTGGACCTATCAGTGCAGTATTTCATTCTTTGTTTATTGGCTTTGCGCCCCAAACTCTCTTAAAATTTTCCTTTAGATATTTCACCCCATTGTAATAAACTAATGGCCATATTTACCTGAAGTATATTAAACTCATCGGAACCGGCGCGAAAGTAATCCGCGAACGCTAATGAATCGGGACCGAAACGGTTTTTGATAAATCATCTCTCCTTATCTGACACTGTATATCAAACGAAAAGCTCTGCGATCTTGCTCAAATTTTAAGGGATTTCATAGATCGATCTCGATAATAGACCACCAATCACATTCGCCCCGCCCCCTTGCCTCGCCCTCATATCCCCGAAGCCACCTATTCTCTCATCATGGAAATCGAACTCCATCCCGCCGTCTCCCTGCTCCCCGAGACCTTCAACGTCCTCATCGCTCCCCCAGAGCTGCTGACCAGCGCCCTCAACAGCCATCAGAGCCTGCAGCGCTACAAGATCCTCTACATCTGCGGCAACTACTCCCGCATCCTCAGCCGCCTGGACCGCAACATCACGGAGCTGGAGGTGCGCCGCGCCTTCACATCCTCCCAGCTCATGACCATCCTGGAGGAGAACCATCACAGCTTCCTGATCGTGGAGCATGACCCGCAGCTCTACGAGGATGCCGGGGCGATGGTGGATTACGTGGCCCAGGCCCTCAGGCAGACCTTCAGGGAGGCGACCATCCTGCTCTACGCGCCCGCGCTGGACCCGCACCTGCAGAAGATGACGGAGCTGGCTAACCCTGGTGTTCTGCATCTACAGCGAGCCGGTTCCGGCCAAAGTCAGGAAGGCCGAGGCGAGGATGCCGGGAGCGCAGGCCACGCTGGAGGCATACTCATGAGGTGGCCGTGGAGGCGAGAGGCCAGGCCGATCGAGCCCAGGCAGGCGACAGATCTCAAGGTCATCGAGCTGCAAACCGCCAAGGAGATGCTGGCTAACGTATTTCACGATTTTGCTTTGTTCCCAAACAAGCGGATCGCTTGGCTATATCGCCGCCAAACGAATTTCTATGCACTCAAGTTCACAAGCTCTTCTGCTTGCTGCTTTCCTCATGCGTCCTAAGAATCTTAGCTGGTCTATCAAGCATAGATCTCATTGGGATACTGACGACAGACTATTCATCAGATATTTGCATTACTCGATCAATCGTGACCGAATTATGACCGTCCTTTTGGAAGAAATCTCTGAAATGCACAGCTATGATGGTAACCTTTTTTCGATTTCCTATATCTTTCTTGTAATAATAAGTATCGTTGGCAGTCGTCCCGTCTTTTGACACAGATACGACCTTGCTGTCAACGAGCTGGCCGTCCTTGGACAGTTCCACGTAGGCTTTATTGCTGATCATATCTACGGACTTTATGGCAAGCTCATAGCCCTCCTCTAACTTGAGCGATGTACGAGAGGGAATGGTGATCTCAGTGTAGTTATCTATTAATTTTTGTTCAGGCGGCAGAATCCTTTTTATTTCCACCTCAACCGGGATATAACCACCTGGCTGATTATTACTGTTAGAATTCCTTTCATCGTTCCAGTTACCGGCATTGTCAGCTACGTGTATGCCGTACCAATATTTGCCTGCATTTGAGGAAGCATCTGTGAACGAGCCAGTGGCCGGGCCATCACCACCAGATAACGCGTCTCTCTTAATCTCTTGCCAGTCACTTTGTTCATCTTTGCGCCACAGCTCAACTCGATTAAGACCAGATCCGCCCGTGTCCGAAACGGTATAATCGATTGTAATGGACTCGTCTGTGGTCACGCTTTGAGGTGCCACCTGGAAGTTCTGTACTGTTGGAAGAATGCTATCTGTATCTGAACCTGCATTGGCTTCTGAATCAGCCGCTCCTACTGCGGCAGGTTCTTCGTAAATTATCCGAGAATCTAAAGGATTAATAAATCCTCCTGGAAATAGCGGATCACACTTACAGCCAGTGAATTTGTCTGTATTGGGGTCGTAATCGCTATCTCCATTTTTATCTGGAAGAGCACCTCTCAAACATATATCCGAATCTCCACCGCATCTAATTCCAAAATGAAGATGATTAACTGTGTCGCAATCGGATGCCTTAGTTCTATCTGGAATTTTTGCAATCTCTGCAATTCTTCCAATTATATCGCTTTTTTTAACTTCAGACCCAGCAGTAATTTGTTGTTCGGGATCAACATGTTCGTAGATTGTGGTAAATAGACCGGAATGATCGATTATTATTGTAGACCCCCAATTAGTACACCAGCTAGATGAAGGCCGGACGCGCGTGACGGTTCCATCATACGCAGCGTAAACTGGTTCGTTGAAGTTCGCACGCAGATCGATCCCAACGTGCTTTTTGGGAAGGTTATTGCAGTACGTGCGCGGCCATGAATCACCAAAGAATGAACCCGTAATCACCCTTTGAGATAAGCTACCTCCTGCAAGCGGAGATGCCAATGATGGCAAATTATTTGCGCATGAATTATCTAGAGAACCATATTGCGGGCATTCACCTTCAGCAAGTGTAACGATCATCGTAGCTAGCAGCATAAAAAAAGTCAATGCTAAAATGAACAAATTTTTTGGGATATATCATTCCTCCTTATTTGGACGTTTGATATACCTAGCGAAAAAGTTTGCTATCTTGTTCGAATATAGTGCATTGCCCAAACTCGCTAGTTACGTCCGCATCCCCAGCGCCTCTGCCTTCATCGCCCTGGCCTTCTGGCGAGCTTCTGTGACATCCATTTTCTTGCAGCTCCCCAGGTGCACATTGCGCGTTTTGCCCCCCTCGCACCAGGAGGCCATTTCAGTCAGGTGTAGGTCTTGGAAGCACTTCCGGCTTTCCTTGACCTTATCCATCCCACACACCGTCAGGTCCTCCAGATCCCGGGCATCTCTGGCCAGCGCCCAGGCGTCCATTTTCAGGGCTTTTCTTCTCTCGCTCCCTCAATTTGCCCTCTCGCCAGCCGTATGGCCTCCTGCAGCTTGGCCTCCAGCATCTCCCTGGGCGGCAGCTCCACCAAATACTCCGCCACCCAGATCTCGCCCCGGTCGAGCTGCAACAGCTCTATCTGCTCCCGGTTCTTCTCGCCGCATAGGATCAGCCCGATAGGCGGCTCCTCGCCAATCCGCCGCTCATACTTGTCCAGCCAGCGCAAATATAGCTCCATCTGGCCCTTGTAAGCGGCATCGAAACTGCCCAGCTTCAGCTCAATAGCCACCAGACGGCGCAGGCTGCGATGGTAGAAGAGCAGGTCGAGGTAGAAGTCTCGATCGCCAATCGTCATGCGCTTCTGCCTGGCAATGAAAGAAAAGTCCGTGCCCAGCTCCAGCAAAAAGCGCTCCAGCTCCCGCAGAATTGCCGCTTCCAAATCGCGCTCGCTGTAGGTGTCCTCCAGCCCCAAGAAGTCTAGCAGATAAGGGTCCCGGAAGACCAGATCGGGCGTCATGAGGTCCACCAGCGACTTCCCGCGAAACAGCCGCAGCGCCCAGCCGGATAGAAGACCGCATCCATCCTTGGCCCCCTGGCCTTGAGCCCCCGGACCGCAATTCTCCACGCAGCCCATTCCGGCCATCGGCTCTGCCAGGCTGCTTTCTTCCTGCCCCTTCGGCTGCAT
>RPOO01000073.1 GCA_003857025.1 Methanothrix sp. | reverse complement strand
GCTGCTTCGGCGGCTTCACTGATATGACAGCCTACGATCAGAAGATCTTCAAGTCTGCCAAGGGTATCTTTGACTGCACCTGCTTCAAGGCACCCACCCAGGCTCAATTCCCAAGGGTCTACAACTAAATAAGGGATTTTTCCCTTATTCTTTCCTTTTTATTCATGACTCATTTTGGCATTAATTGGCCGCAATATTTTCCTCACTAACCGATTCTTTGGGAAAAATCTTTTATTGCAGGCTTGGGCAATTGCTGCCATGCAATTCGCGGAATGGGAACCACTTTACCTTGCCATTATCTCCGATTTCGGTTTTTTACAATCCGGGGATGAGGACGCAGCAATATTGCTCCGTGATCTCCTTTCGAGCAGGGTTCCGCCATTACCTGCCGTGAAAGAGCGAATCTCCGGCCATAACGTGATGGTCCTCGGAAACGCGCCGTCGCTTGGATCGGAGCTGGATAGTCTTGATTTAAAACCGCGAGAAGCTGTCAGGATTATTGCGGCAGACGGAGCAACAGCAGTCCTCTTAAGCAGGGGAATCGTTCCGGATATTGTAGTCACCGACCTGGATGGCCCGTTCGATGCCATTCGTCAGGCGAATTCGCGAGGCGCGATTGTCGTGGTGCATGCTCACGGAGACAATCTGGATGCCTTGAGGAGATATGTGCCACAGCTAAAACATGTCGTGGGAACCGCGCAGTGCCGACCGCCGGACGGCCTCTGCAACTTCGGCGGCTTTACGGATGGGGATCGATGCGTCTTCCTGGCCAAGGAGTTTGGAGCAGCCTCCATAAAGCTGGTGGGCTTTGACTTTGAGGATGAGAGCGTAACACCCCGCAAGAAAAAGAAGCTGGGGTGGGCAAAGAAACTGATCGAGACTGCCCTTGGTTAATGAATTTGGGGCTGGCCGAATACGACGGCCAAATCAGATCATTATGCTTTCCGAATCTATGGCTCAAGCTTGTTCAAGCAATTTGAGAATAGGCATCATGGCTTGGCCGGCAACATCATCAGCTGCCCGGCTGGCATCAATGGTCACAAAACGGTCCGGCTCCAGGGCGGCCAGATGCCGAAAGTTCTTGTCTACCTCTCGCAAGAACTCCAGCCGCTCGAATTTCTCGCGCTCAGGACGCGATTGCATCCTCTGCAATGCCAGAACCGGATCCAATGAAAAAAGCAGAGTTCTATCCGGGTGCCTGTTCCACGGGCTGTAGATCTCTCTGATCCATTGCACAGGATCTGGTACAACGCCCCGAAGAGTCACTCCTTGATATGCAGCAGTCGAGTCGGCATATCGATCGGAGATTACTATTGCGCCCTCTTGCAGGGATGGATAAATCAGCTTCTCCAGCTGGTCCGCGTGGTCGGCCATGAAGAGAAATAGCTCTTCCATGCGCCTGGCCACGGAAGGCTCCGAGCCGTCGGATGCAGATAGTTGCGCTTTTAGGATCTTACCGGCCTGGCCGCCGGTCGGCTCTGCGGTGAGGATTATCTTGCGCTGCGGCACGGCCTCGTGCAGCCTTTTTGCGATGAGCCTCGCCACGGTGCTCTTTCCCGAGCCGTCGATGCCTTCCAGAGTAATGAGCTGCCCTTTCACGCGCATTATGCAGAAACGGCAGAGAAGATCAAATTATCGCCGTTGATTAATCATAATTAATTGAAGATATTAATGATGGATTGCGCTAGAGTATAATGGTTATTTGTCGCCCGATACTAACTCTGGCACGTCATTCGCCGGTTATCCGCAGTCAGTCCAGTAACCCTCGCAGCGGGCGTCTGTACCGCATTTGGGTTGTCTCATGGTCATAGGTAGACCATAGTGTCAATATCCTACCACGAGGACCTATCAATGCGGCCTGTATTCCCTTTCTTGCACCGGCACTCACAGCTAAAACAAATTCTAAGCTCGTGACAGCCCTCTGAAGGGACATGATAAAAATGCTGCGTGGTTTTATAAAGGTTTCTGCATGAGGGGAGGAACATTTTTCGGGCTTCTCCGCGCCGCTGCCTAGTAAGGTTTAAGTCGAAGTTCTACATTAACAATGCTGAGGTGCTTCGTTTGACCGACAAGATCTATGTAATTGGGCACAAGAGTCCGGATACCGATTCTGTAACATCTGCAATAACCTATGCCAATCTGAAGAACGCCCTGGGAATGACGGAAGCCGTTCCTGCCGCTGCGGGCGATATCAACGGCGAGACCAAATTCCTGCTGGACTACTTCAAAGTCCCCTATCCAGAGAAGCTCACTGATGCCACCGACAAGAAGGTCATCCTCGTCGATCACAATGAGATGGCTCAGGCCGTGGACAAGCTCAACATGGAGAATATAGTTGAGATTATCGACCACCACAAGATCGGCGGCCTCGCCACCGGCAAACCCATATTCTTCCTCAATGAGCCAGTGGGCGCAACCGGCGGAATTATCGCGAATCTCTATGAGCAGAACAAGGTCACCATCAGCAAGGAGATGGCAGGCCTGATGATGTCCGCGATCCTCTCCGACACCGTGCTCTTCAAGTCGCCGACATGCACACCGCGCGACAAGGCAGCCGTTGAGAAGCTGGCCAAGATCGCAGGTGTCGACCCAATGGCGTTCGGCATGGAGCTGCTCAAAGCCAAGAGCAACATGTCCTCCAAGTCTGCCAAGGAAATTCTTATGGGCGACTTCAAGAAGTTCGACTTCTCCGGAACCAAGGCAGGCGTCGGCCAGGTAGAGGTTATGGACCTCGCAGACCTCGCACCCAAGAGGGCAGCCATCCTCGATGAGATGAATAAGATGAAGGATGCCGAGAAGCTGGACATGGTCGTTCTCATGCTTACCGATGTCATGAAAGAAGCCAGCGATCTCCTCTTCGTGGGCAATGCTGCAGCAGCCTCAGGCTTTGAGAAGGCCTTCGGCGGCAAGCTCGCCAACAACTCCCTCTACAAGGAGAAGTGCTTGTCCAGGAAGAAGCAGGTCATCCCGCCTCTGGAAGGCGCTTTCAAGAAGTAAATATTCCCAACTTGGCCATAGGTGGACCAATCCACCTATTTTATTTTCTTGATCTTTTGCTTCGATTATATTTTTATTATTTTATTCTTTTACCCGCATTATTCTATCGGCTCGGATGCATATTCTCCCCAGTAAATCGCACCAGCGGCTTGGAGAGATGTCTTCGAGCGCAGGGCGGCACCTCGTAAAAGCCCTTCTCCAAATCCCTCGTCACAATCCTGCGCTCGCGATCGGCGGATTTAGTCTTGCAGCACCGGCAGCGATAGCCCTGTCCTTTTCCTGCGGATTCCATGCGCCTGCCGCAGTTGGAGCAGGCCGGTGCCTCCAGAATTTCCTGAAGAGCCAGGTTTAGAATCTTTATCTTCTCCAGGTTGAGCTTTCCCTCGCGGACGGCACCCCAGACCTCCACTTCATCGCCGGGAATGAGCCGAGACACTATTGTTCTGAAGTTCTTGGTGGGCTCGAATGCAGCGCACTTCAGCAGGCTTTTTTTGTCAACATCTTGCAGCGTAAAGAAGAGATGACCGCCCTCGATCGCAGCAGGCCGATCGGCCACTAGCCCATGAAGCCTGTAGCTCTGGCAATCCACCACATCCCCAATCGCACCATCCAGGATGTGGGCGTCCGTTCCCTGATTGGTCTTGTAAAGCACTCTTCTCTCCCAGGGCTCGGATTTTATGGTTCGGAATGCCACTTCGATCGCATCCGGATCACTGCCACGAATGCCGAAGAGCACCGGATCGCCGGTATGCGGTGCGAAGACAATCCTCCTGTTGTGGCAGTCCACCGTGTCCCAGGTGCAGGGATATGTGAGCGCATCCGCCTTCCAAACGGATGCTGCATCAATATCGCGCGGCGTGCCCCAGCGCTGACGCTCACGATAGGCAATAAGCTCGTATGTGTAATCGGGCAGGTCGGCTCCAATGGCCGCCAGCGCGCCGATAAGCCCGCGCCCTTTCTTGAAACCCCGATGCCAGACTCCTTCCTCGTCCAGAAGTTCCCGGGCCTCACCGATCTCCAGGATCTCCGTCACTGCGCGACGGTAGAAGGCCGTCATCTTGGCCGTCACGCCATCCGCGATCACAAGGCCGGGATTGGTATTGGAACCGGAGAAGTCGGACAGCTCCAGGACCGTCTTCAAGGCCATCTCCTTTACCTCATCAGGTCGATCGCTCTCCAGCTCGAAGGCCAGGGCAGCATTGCCGCGCGTCTTGTAGCGAGCGCAGGGATTGAGCCTGACGAGCCTCGGCAGGCCGACGACCTCTCCCAACGGTGCCAGCCTCTCCATGAGCACTGCTGCCAGGTAAGTGGTGCACAGCCCCCTCTCAGAATCAGTATCATCAATTCCAATAAACATGGTCAACCTTAAATAGCCGTCAAACGGTGATATATAATGATGGATAAGGAACTTCTCGCCGAGCGCGTAGAAGAGGTTCTGGTGCAGGCCGGGTTCTCGACCTCGGATCGCTGCTATCTCCGTCCCAGGAGCTTTGATCTGGCTGCCAGAAAGGGAGATATGTTCCTGCTTCTGAAGATACTCTCCAATATCGATGGCCTGAATGAGCAGACAGCTCTTGAGGTGCGCCGTCTGTCCAAGCATCTTTTTGCCAGCCCCCTGTTAGTGGGCGAGAAGACTCGCGACCAATATCTGGAGCAGGGCGCGGTCTACTATCGCTATGGAATTCCAACGCTCAGCCTCTCCACTCTTGCGGATTGCCTGCTGGAAGAAGAGCTGCCGTTGGTTTATGCAGCGCATGGCGGCTTGTATGTGCGCATTGATGGAGTAAGGATGCGCAAGATCCGTCTTGAGCGCGGCATATCTCTGGGTGCTCTGGCCTCGGATCTGGGTGTCTCTCGCCGGACCATCAGCAAGTACGAGACAGAGAGCATGGATACCTCTGTGGATGTGGCGTTGAAGCTGGAGGAGATATTCATGCAAGAGTTGATCCAGCCGGTGGACCCGTTCAATTCTGCCGGCGTGGAGGAAGCGGCGGGCGAGGTCACAGACAACATTTTGCGCCTGCTCCTCGAGATCGGCTTTGAGGTGGTACCCACGGCGCAAGCTCCTTTCAACGCCATTACCAGGGACAATGATCTGGTTGTCCTGACCGGCGTTTCCAAGTTCTCGCAGAGCATGCTCAAGAAAGCAAAGCTTATGAGCAGCCTTTCCGCGGTGGCCAGGACGAAATCGGCGGTGATCGTGGACGGCGAGACCAAGCTTGAATGCATCGAGGAGACGGCGATAATCGAGAAAAGAGAGCTGGAGACCATCGACCGGACTCGCGAGTTTGAGAGCTTGGTTAAAGAGAAGCAGAGCAAATGAAATCCGCTCTTATTCATTTAGAGAATGAAAATCGCAAATAGCTGCAACATTAAGTCGCGTTGGCGCTCAATATTTTCTCGTGAATTTTAAAAAAAAATGAGGCATCTTGAATGCCTTTATGTAGAATCAGTAGCATACGCGTTGACACATCTAAACGCATCACACTGGGACTGGCTCTGAAAACCGTTATTCTGCACAGTAGGGGTTGTCCGCATAGTAGGGGTTGTTTGCAGCGTGGGGGTTGTTTGCAAATTAAATGCTGATGCCCCGTCATTTGACAATAGGTTATTATATCCGATCGTGGATAGTTGTACACCAGCTGAGTTAACTAGACTTGCATAACCTGCACTATCGTCCAGAAGATTTTCCGAATAGCCTGCTGAGTTGAATAGATTAATCTGTACTTCTTCACCCGGATTAAGTTTAATCTCTGGCAGCACAAAAGTAGTTCCCTTATCGGTGTTTACGGAGACACCACTCAATTCAGTCGGTTTGTTGCCTAAGTTTGCCAATGTAACACTTTCTTCGTCGATCGGCCTTATGCCCACAATTGATAATATGGACGAGCTTGAGCTCGATCTTTGACTTCCATCATGTTTATCTGTATAACTGCTGACATCTTTGGATGCCAGAACCTTAGGGTCTGTAGCAGCTGTGATTCCTGCGAATACCATGGCTACAATGGCCATTAGCGCTATTACGTTTGTTATTTTTCTATACATACCTACACCTCTAGATATAATTATAACTGTATACTCATTACTATTTAACTTTTTTCTAATTTTTTCATTTATTTGTTGATTTAGCTGATATTTGAAACAAATCTATAAATTAGAATTAAACAATTTAGATTTTCGTTTTTATCATTAAATATCGATCTCATTAAATCATCAAATGATATTTTTAAAAGCATACGTCTTAGAATCGATCTTTCTGTACGTATAGTTCTTAAATTCTCAATACATCCGGTAAGATTATTGATTTTCAATTAATTTCTATCAATTTTTCACTTTGCAAATCGTTATCTGACTAATCGTACAAATGTTATAAAATGATTTTTCTCTATTTTTCTTATTTGTGGATGTAGACATATCATATTACCTCTTAAAACATTAACGATTTTAAAATTTGCTATTTTCGTTGAAATGGACTAATCTGAATCTTAATCAGAATGTGTCTTGTTTGTATTCTGCATACTATCGCTATTTTATCACTATTTCGCGAAGAATTTATGAATTCACAATTTTAGCTTGCAGGATTGCGAAGAGCGAATCTTGCTGACCGCAGGTCTGCGAGAGTTTCGACGAGTTGTCGAAACTGCGGGAAGGCCCCGGCTTTGAGGCCGATCTCGCTAACTCCTCAGAGTTTGCAGGAGTTGCGACACGAGTCGCAACGGGATGGAAGCGGAGTCCTTTGCCCTGATTGCTTTCGCCCTGCACCCTAATTATATAAAAATGGAATGAGGCATTATAATCACGCTCAAGACTTACGATACCGGAACATGATTCCTTCTCTGAAGCCTGAGAATCCGAAGCAAAAGCAAGTCCATTCCAAAGTTCTTCGGATGGCAATTATACCTTTTCGTCGAATACCAAGGGACTCGCAACGTACAAGAAGAATGGTCGAAGGATCGGTCATATCCACTTCAAAGGATATGGTTGGCATAGCACCTTAAATTACAGTCAGTCCGGCAAAAAATTGCATTAGGTCCCGTTATGCGTTTTATCTAATCCGATTAGAGCGAAATCTAATCGACTTTGTGCCCTCAATTGTGTTCTGATTTTAGATTTATGTATTTTTGAAGAACTTACGTCAAAAATAATATGATGCAGCAATCTCTGATTGATATGGCCAAAAAGAGATATGTATAGGCAAGGCTATCTCTCATTGAAGATAATCTCATACGATCCAATATGGTAAAAATATAATAAGAGGAGATTGAGAAAAATTATGAAAACATTGATGGACAAGATCAAGGAATCAGGAAAAGTATTCGTCTTTGGAATCGCGGGCGACAGCGGCTCTGGAAAGACCACCATATCCAAAGGCATCAAGCGCATCCTGGGAGAGAATATGGTGGCCTCCTTTTCTATGGACGACTACCACAGCCTTGACCGAAAGCAGCGCAAGGAGAGAAACATCACGCCACTTCACCCTGATGCCAATCATCTGGACCTGCTGGCGGAGCACCTGGAAGCCCTGCGTGCCGGGAAGTCCGTCGACAAGCCGGTCTACGACCACAGTTGCGGAGCGATCTCAGGAACTGTTCCCTTCGGGCCTGCACCCGTGGTCATCGTGGAGGGCTTGCATCCATTTTATACAAAAGAGCTGCGCGATGCCATCGATTTCAAGATCTTCGTGGACCCCTCTCGGGCGGTAAAGCGGCTGTGGAAGTTACGAAGAGATGTGGGCGACCGAGGCTATCAGCCGGAACAGGTCATGGCAGAGATGCTGCAAAGAGAGCCTGACTACAAGCTCTACGTCGATATCCAGAAGATCTATGCAGAGACTGTAGTAAAGATCCATGAGTCCAGATTCCATCCCTGTCTCCCCGGCACCGGATCGGCCCCTGACTGGTATTCGGTAAGGCTGATTCAGCATATCCTGGAGCAGCCGGTCTCGAACGTGGATCTTCCCATCGCCCTTGCCAAGATACTGCGCAGCTCCGAGCACGAATTTTCCATAGAGTTCCAGCGCGATGATTATTATGGAAAGCGAGTCGGCGTCATGACCATCGACGGCGAGATCCACCAATCCATGATTGCGGGTCTCGAGAAGAACCTGGGCGACATATTGGGGACTTATACAGCCATATCTGACCGGAGTCAAGAATATGTGAACGGCATTGGCGTAGCCCAGCTCATCTTGACCTGGACGTGCCTGGAGAAGCTGGAGAGCATACTGGCCAATTATTGAATTGATAACAGATGCAGAATAATCGAGGATATTTTTCAAATTTTTATAATTTGCCTTGGCGGCGGAAAAACATATATAAATAGATGAGAACAGTTATTATGAAACGAAAGTTATTATCAGTCATACTTTATTTATTATTCATAATGGTTTCTTTTGGACAGACTTCTGCAGACACAATCTCTGGAAGTATTCCGCCGAGTTATCCCTGGAATGAGACACTATTCAGCATGCCGGACACCCGCCAGAGCACGGAATACTCCTGTGGAGCTGCCGCCCTGCAAGCGGTTGTCGGATACTGGGGCAGAGACATCGGCGAAGAAGACATGATGGAGATGCTCAATACCAATCCCGAGTCCGGTACATATCCGGACGATATAATCAGAGTCGCTCAAGAAATGGGCCTGAATGCGACCTACAAAGAGAATCTCTCACTTACCGATCTCGAAGCATATTTGCAGGAAGGTGTTCCGGTTATTGTGGACTGCCAGGCATGGAGAAGCGTCTCGCAAGCTAATGAATCCTGGGCCGACGATTGGAGCGACGGTCACTGGGTTGTGGTGATCGGCATGGATGATAAGTTAGTCTATCTCGAAGACCCCTATCTTCTGGGCAGCCGGGGAATAATGACACGCCAGGAATTCGAGGAGCGGTGGCATAACTGGCGCGGCCTGGACGAATTGGACACCGGCGAGCAGATCCACATGGGAATCGCCATTCGCGGGGACAGGGCAGATGGATTTCAAAAATTCCGGCATGTAGATTGAATCGTCAAATAGTCGGGTCCGGGGAAGCCGAATGATGTCGCTATTGGTGCAGATCACGGATTCGGGCATGGTATCGTGGCCAAGCTTATCCTGACTTGAACCTGCCTGAAGAAGCGGGAGAGAATTCGGGCCTACTACTGAATACGAATCGGAATATAAAAAGAACTATAAAAAAGAACTCGGCGAGCTATTGAGGCGTTGGGCCCATTGGTGCTGATTATTGTGCAGTCATTCCACTATTGACAGTAATCTACCAATATCTACCCTACCAATATCTACCAATGGTCGTAGGCCACGATCTCGTCCATGCTCTTTCGAGGTGTTGCTCGCGCAGCCTGGGCCAGATAGCCGAGCGGCAGCAGCGCGACAATCCGGATGTTTGGCGGCACACCCAGAATTTCGCGCACCTGGTCCTCGTAAAAGGCTCCGATCCAGCAGGTGCCGAGGCCCAAAGAAGTAGCTGCCAGCGTCATATGGTCTACGGCGATGGCCACATCGATGACGTAAGTGGGCTGGCCGCAGGTCATGACCAGATCAGAGGTACCGCAGGCGGCGATCACCACCGGCGCTTCGCACACGAATTGCTGATCCCTGGCGGCCTTGGCGAGCTTTTGGCGCGTGGCCTGGTCCCTCACAACGACGAACTTCCAGTCCTGCATATTCCTAGCCGAGGGAGCCTGTCGCCCTGCATCCAGGACCGCCATCAGCTTCTCCTCTTCCACGGGACTGTCGCGGTAGCTTCTCACGCTGCGGCGGTCGCGGATGGCATCCATGACATCCATTTTGGCTCAAGCCCTCTTCTTCATCTCTTTCTCGGCATCTCTTCCCGTTTCGGTCAGGCACCAGGTGCCGTCTTCTTCGGCGACCAAGTCCCTCTCGGCCATCTCCGACAGGATCTTCTTGACGGATGGTGCCGGAATGTGCTCGATCTTGGCGATTTTTTCGGCGGCCAGCTTGCCCTTGGAACCCAATATTTGAACAACTCTTTCGCGTTGTTTGTTACCCATGATGAAACCCATGTTTCCTGCTAAATCTTCTGCCATGATTGATCTTTTCCCTTTTCTCGCGTTAGCTTTATAGCTACTCACCTCAATATTAAAAGTGGCGGGCAGTCCGGGTGGTTCGGCGTCACCTATTACCCGAAATCGTCGATAAGCGGGGGGCGAAGCTGACGGAAGACTTCGAGATCTGCATGCTCAGTCCTGTTGCGGACAATGATTCTCCGTCCTGTAGGGATAGCATCGGTCCATGGGCCATCCTGAAGGAAGGCTTGTGTCCCATAATTGCAGGAACCGGTTCAGGCCCGGAAGGGAGCAAACCCACTGCGGGTAACTGTCGCTTACAGGTATAAGGGGAGGAGGACGCTTCGGGATTAACTGGCAGGCAGGCTTGCTGGCAACCGTCGGCGGGCTCGCCATTTAATCTTAATTATATCAAATATTTTTTAAAATCAAGCGATACACCTTTACATTTACCCATTAAAAAGAAAATAAAAATTTGTGAAAGGCCCGTCGGCTCACTTGATCTTTTTCTGAAGCTTCTTGAGCTTCTTCTTAGCGTCATCGCTACCGGAAGCTGCCAGCTTCGTGAGCTCTTCTGCCTTGGCCTTCTTAACTTTATTCAGCCTTTCCAGCTGTTTTTTACTCGTTGGCATACAGTCACCTCGCTAAGCCTTTGGCGGATTCTCTTTAACTCTTTCCGTCTCAATAATATCCCTGTATCGGTGTACCAGCCTGAAATCTTCGAATTAAGGGAAATAGCTTAACCTATGTTTATCATTTTCTCCCGAAAAGCCGTTCCAGCTTTCCGTTCGTTGATAATAAATCTTCCTCCGACTACGGGAAAGCGGATCTCACCAGCTTCACGGTGCAATCCAGGAAGGCTTGTGTCCCATGATCGAGAAAATAAGGCCAATAAAATAAGACGCATCACAAATCCAGCGAAGCGCAAATAAGCATGAATCGACTAGATGCCCATAATGAGCCACATGAGATGTCTGGTGCTGATATTGTTCTTGCTAGTCGTAACGGCAGCTTTGAGCGGCAGTCAGGTGCCCGCCAGCCTGAACGGCTCTGAAGGCTTGAATTTATCGAATAACCTGACTGAAAGCTCACTGAATCGGACGAACAGTTCTCTAAACGCGACAGAATACTCGGTAAATGTGGATGGGATCAAAAGCACCTCCTCCGACCTGTGGTCTTGGGGATCGAAGCCTAAATACAATTCATCAGATGACGCAGAGACCGACTATCTCAGCGATCCGGCGTTTAACTTATAAGCTCGGGAACCGGATCAGAAGAAAAAAGCAGAGAATGGCGATCTTGCCTGCATATCCTAAATGAGGCTTGGCTTCCATTCTTCATCCGCCAATCTGGTCAAATTCCCGTTTTTCTCCAGCTTGTATCCGATCGGGATTCTGCCCCAGCTCCACAGATCAGATCCGGGCTGTTTGGTTTGATTCTGGGTGGAATTGGCGCTTGTCTTATTGGCGCTTGTATTATTGGCGCTTGTATTGGATTGGTTGCCGGAATTCCCGGTAATTCTCGCCAGGATTGCCATGCCGCTATCCTTGCTGGTATCGACGGTTTGCAGCGATTGGCAGCTGCAAACAAGCATGAAGAGGATTAGAATTGAAATTATGAAATTTTTCATAACATGCTCTCCTATTTTATCGTTTTAAATCCACACTGGTCTTGATTTACGATCTTGCGATCATCCCCCACAGCTAAAATGAGGATTATAGCTAAAGGTTTGACTGGAATTCTATTTGTATTCTTTGCATTAAATGACGAACGTCCAAAGCGCGGTCTCGCTTGCCTCATCGAACCCCTGAAATACGATGCCGACAAAAACAATGCCCTTGTGTTCGATCTCGGGGAATGGATCTACAGATACTACATCGATCCCATAATCTATGACACAAGCTACAATCCCGTCGATACGGTCACCTGGGCGATAGTCCTGGGACTGTCCATCCTCGTTCTGGTGAAGCTCTTCCGCCACTTCGACCTTGTGTTTGACGAAAGGCTGACGCAATGCACCATCCCCTTCATCCTGGCGGGCGCAAGTCTCAGAGTCGTTGAAGACGCAAATCTGGTCTCGCCCCCGGCCAGCTACCTGCTCATAACTCCGCTGATATTTTTCCTGGTATTCCTCCTGACCTCGGCCCTGCTGTTGCTGACCAGAAAAATCCTGGGGCCGGAGTTTTACCGGGGCTATGCCGCAGTCGGGATGCTCTGGACTGCTATCAACCTGATCGTCCTCTCGACCGTGGGATTTCAGCATCTTTGGGTCATTGCGGCGGTCTTTGCCCTTGGGACGGCGATAACCGGCGGCCTTTTAGTTATCCGACGCGGCCTGCCTGCTCTCGGATTCCTGGATAATAAACTCAACCTGATGATCATCTATGCCCATATGCTGGACGCCGGCTCGACTTACATCGGCGTGGACTGGTTTGACTACTATGAGAAGCACGTCGTCCCTACTTTTCTCATCGATCTGGCAGGAACCGCTGTGGTCATGTTTCCCCTCAAGCTGATCATTTTATTGCCGGTATTGAGCATGATCGACAGGTCCATCGAGGACCGAACGCTGCGCAATATCACCAAGCTTGCCCTGATAACTTTAGGCCTGGCTCCGGCAGTGCGAAACACGCTGCGCCTGGCTTTTGGGGTATAGAAAATGCTGTCTTTTTCCGATCACGAAATGCATTTAAACCGATGATGTGAAAAACGGAAAACGGCTGCCGTAAAAGGCAGCTCGCATCATCGAATTGCTGTTCGAATTGCTATCTTCGTAACTTTGCGTTATGCAATTGATCAAATGGCGAAGACACGATTGTTGGATCTTCTAGTATTGGATCCGCTTGGCCAAGGGATCTACGTATTCGGTTTGAACTGGTGCGGTGGGCACAAGGATCTTGGATATTGCCGTGCCGTCTGCATCCAGTAGAGTGACCTCATTGTCAATCCACAGGGGTGCAGT
>RPOO01000072.1 GCA_003857025.1 Methanothrix sp. | reverse complement strand
TTCAATCATTATCCGAATATTATATTCATAAAACCGGCGTTCGGAGGAAAAATCGCAAAATGCCAGCCGTCTTAATTTCAAACCACTTAAAATTATTTTATTTATGTAAAAGCCGATCTGCAACAAAAACTATATATATCATTTTAGTAAGTAATCTATCTGTGAACTCCAAAGGCTGCTTTATCCCGGATTCCTGCGATGAGGTGGAAGCGGACCTAAAGAAATTGGACCATATGCTCCATGCGGCTCACCGCAGCAACATCGACATAAAAGAGAGCTACGACTTCTATGTCCTGGCCTTAAAAGAGTTCAATAAAGAGAATCTCGCGGACTCATATTTATACTACGACCGGGCCAAGTATGAACTGACAAGCAGCATAAATGAGGCTAAATTCAAGATCAAAGGCTCAAAATTTCACAGCCTGCGAACGCTATCGTACTTCTTCAAGCTCTACGGCTTATATGCCGCGATCTTCGGAACCCTATCAATATTCCTTTTCAGCTACCTGATTTACAGGTATGCGGAGCTGAGCGTCCTCGAAGTTCCCCTTTGGTCGGCTTTCTTCGCAGGGCTCGGCTCATCGGCGCAGATCCTGACCGGCGTCGCGGATGACCTGCGTCGCGACGGCCTGGCAACCAGATATAAACGGCTTTGGTACACAGCCATACCGCTGCTGAGCATGGTCTTCGGCTACATGGCGTATTTGCTCTTCAGCTCCGGGCTGATAGCCTTCAATGCCAACTCGCAGAGCCGTGCATTCTCGACCATGTTTGTCTGCTTCCTCACCGGATTTCTGACCAACTGGCTGATCAACAGGCTATCGCGAATGTCGCGAGACCTATGAACGGTTCCGCGAATCGGTGGAATTCGCTCTGCATCCCAAATCGGGGCAATTCCATTTTTGAGCTATTCCGTTTTGAGCTATCCCATTTTTAGCTTTAAAATTCTAAAAAAAAAATCCCGAAAAAAAATGAAGCCCCGCATTTCCTGCGGGTTTGGTATGTACCGGATATCTTAGCAGCTGAACGAAACTGGTATCTAATTAGCGCCTGCTGCCAATGCATCCAGAGGCATTATCAAAATGGTTGTCTCGCCTTGGGCCTGGGGCAGATTTCCGGATGCAACGGGCTTCTCAAACTGGCCGCCAAATCCACTTTGTGCATGGCTTCCCATTTCGGCAGACTTATCCTTGCCGCAGTCGCATTTCTTTGGTGCATTGTCGCAGCCCTGGGCTTGTTCCTTGCAGTTGCAGGTAGACTCGTGATCCTGCATGCCGCAGACATTTAAGCAGCACCTGAGAAACTCGCATTTGCTGGCGCATTCATCGCAAAATCCATTGAAGTACTGAGAATGGCCGCAACTTCCGCATTTCTCAAAGCAGAAACAATCCTTGCCGCAGACATCGCAGCGCGCATCGGCATGGCCTACGAGATACTTAGCGCCGCAACTTGGGCAGTACTCATAAACAGCGCACGGCTCGCCGCATTCTTCGCAGATGCCGTCACATATGGCTGTCTTGCCGCAGTGTTCGCACACTTCTTTGACAATGCACTGCAAACAGTTCTGCTGCTCCTGGCACTCTCCAAAGACTTTGCCCTGATGCTTGCCGCAATTGTCTTCATCACAGATTTCTTGGCAGACGACGTTCATGCCGTCATGATGGCCGTCCTTGTATCCGCACTCTTTGACCTTGTCCAGATTCTTTTCTGCATAGCCGCCGGAATAAGTGGCTGTTGCGGCCATAGTACATGCGAATAGAGCCAAGGCCAGCAATATCAGTGTTGATTTCCTCATCTTCAAAACCTCCACGATCTTGTTTTCTAATTCCAATGCTTTTATTCTCCAATCCCGCGTTCCTTTTTGCGCGATTCCTCTTACACTGTTACTTTATATTGTTCTCTTAAAAAGGATAGATTGCCGATATCTAGCAATCTATTCCGTCACATACGGGCGTCTCTTTCTCAGGCACGGGGTTGTCATGGAATTTGATGGTCTTCTCGGCCTCGAAGGTTCCGGAGAACATCTCGTGGGCCTTTATGTCTTTGTAGAAGATCCGGTGCATGGAGGCGTCGGTGCCCCAGGTACCATTGAAGGTGTTCTTGGTCTCAAGTCCGATCAGCTGAGCGGGATTGTTGCCCATTAACGCCGCTACCTTATCTGTGTCTCTGCCGGCTTCCTTCAGGCTCTTGATCAGACCCTCAGGCGAGGAGCAGGCCGGGTTGTAAGGCGTGGTTGATGTGAAGTAGGAAACCTCATCCTTCTCCATCTCATTGACGGAGAATGTCTCCTGAACCTTGGCTCCCAGGCCGCCGTAGAACTGCTTTGAATTCAGAAGTTTCGCGCCGGTCAAGGGTGTTGCGCCTGCATAGGTCATCTTGGTATTCTCGTATAGATTCAGATTAGAAAACTTGCCGCCGTTAACCGATGCAATCTCTCTCTTGAGCTTGTCGGCATTCTGCGAGTAGGCATGCTCCTGGTCAAGCTCCAGATCACCATCTCCGGACATTACGTTGTAGTACTCCAGAGCGATCTTCTTGTCGATGATCGATGTGCTGACATCGATAACGCCTGAGCCGGAAACCTTCTGGCTCTCACAGAACTGTTCGTATTGAATGGGCGGTACAAGCGGTACAGTCGCAAGGCTGGTGCCGCAGCAACCAACTAGAAAGGCTGCTAACACTATTGCTACTACTACTCCCTTCATGCTGTTTCATCCCCTATTTTTTTGATTGTATATCTCATTGCATCAAAGCTTATTAAATATATCGCAAATATGGCAGATTTTCTCCTTCTTCGATATTATTCTGGAATCATGAGCTTCTGCCTTCAGCAGTTTTCCTGACCGCCTTTCACTGCATCCATCAGGAACGGGCTGCAAGGAGCAGTCTTGCCATCAGAAATATAATCAATGGCCAATAATTAGCAGCCCATAATCAATGCCCGGATCTTCCAAAAAAATTGGGCCCTTAAAAATGTTTATGCAGAACGAATTTGGCAAATTCATAGCTTGTTATTATATTTATTACGCAATTACACATTATTATTTTGTTTCTTCCAGGGCCGTCTTCAATTCTTCGAGCTGGATGGGCTTGCTGATGTAGTCATCCATTCCGGCCTCCAGGCACCTCTCCCGATCGCCTTCCAGGGCATAAGCAGTAATGGCTATGATCTTTGGGCCGTTCGGCCAGCGTTCGCGAATCCTTCGAGCAGCATCGAATCCATCCATCTCCGGCATCTGCACATCCATGAGAACGATGTCATAGGGCTGGCGGTCCAATGCCTGCAAAACCTCCAGGCCGTTGGCAGCAACGTCGGCGCTGTAGCCCAGCCTCTTGAGCATGAGCAAAGCAACTTTTTGGTTAATCGCATTATCTTCAGCCAGCAAGATGCGCAATGATTTTGGCACGGTTTGTGCAGCTCCAAATTCATATTTTTCCGGAATGTTGGAGGGTTTGATCGGATCGCAGCTTGCAGCTTTTGTCATAATGGTGAAGTAAAATATGGATCCGTTCGGCTTGTTTCTCTCCATCCATATTCTGCCGCCCATCATCTCTACAAGCTTTTTGCTGATAGCCAGGCCAAGTCCGGTGCCACCATATTTTCGCGTCGTCGAAGAATCAATCTGGCTGAACGACTGAAAGAGTCTATCGGCTTTGTCCTCTGGGATTCCGATTCCGGTATCACTTATGGCAAATTGGATCTCATATTGGATCTCGTGAAAATTCGCGTCTTTCGGCTCTATTGATGCCGCTGTCCGTTCTGCGACATCTATGCTCACAGATCCGCTATCCGTGAATTTGACCGCATTGCTCAAGAGATTGACCAGAACCTGGCGAAGCCTGGTGACGTCTCCAATTATTGCAGCCGGAACCGCCGGATCGATATGGTAGCCCAATTTTAGGCCCTTTTCGGATGCATTCGCATCTACAAGATCCAAAGATATTTCCAAACATCGACGCAGGTCGAAGGGCAATCTTTCCAGTTCCATCTTTCCGCCTTCGATCTTGGAGAAATCCAAAATGTCATTTATCACCGAAAGCAGCTCATTTCCGCTGCTCCTGACGATCTGCACATAATCCTTCTGCGTCGGCGTCAAGTCCGCATCCAGGAGCAGGCCGGTTAGGCCGACCACTGCGTTGAGGGGAGTCCTGATCTCATGGCTCATGTTGGCCAGAAATTCCGATTTGGAGCGAACTGCGGCCTCTGCAGCCTCCTTCGCTTCCATTAGATCATTTTCTGCAATCTTTCTGTCGGTTATATCGCGAATCGATTCAATCGCTCCAAAGACATTGCCGGAGGAGTCATGGAGTACAGCCGCGCTCCCGAGCAGGTAGGCGATGCCGTCCTTCATATTGGGCATATAGGCTTCTCCCCTAAGAACAGCATCCATTTGCTCAAAATCTTCGTACTTGCTCTGGAATTGCTCATTGTTCTTGAAAACCAGGTCGACTAGAATCGGCCTTCTTTCTCCATAGAAGGGCAAGGCATATTCGTAGTTGCCCTTTCCGATCATTTCCTCAGCTTTGATGCCGGTCATGGTCTCGATTGCCTTATTCCAGGCGACCACTTTGCCTTCCTTATCAATGACAAAGGTGGCATCGGGCAGGAAATCAATGATGTCCATCAAGCGCCTTTCCGATTCCCGGAGAGCTTCTTCCATCCTCTTGCGTTCGGTTATATCCCTGGTAACGCCTACCAGAAATTTGTTTCCATCCTTGTCCCTGTAAAGGGTTTTTTTGACCAGAACCGTGAGGGTTACACCCGGAGCATAGGTATTGGTCTCTTCATTTACATTCTCGTCTCCGGTTCTAAAGACCGCCTCATCCTTTTCCCAAGAGACGTCGGCCATTTCGCTGGCAGGAAATAACTCGTAAGCCGTGCGGCCAAGTATCTCTATGCGAGGGCGACCAAAGAGCTTGCAGGCAGCATCGTTAACCAGTATCAATCGATGGTGGCTATCTTTGACAAATATCGGATCGCCAATGGAATTTATTATCTTATCAAGGTAGTCTCTGGTATCTTTGAGAGCAAGGTTAGCTTTATTTAATTCCGCAGTCCGATCCAAAATGCGCAGCTCCAGCTCATCTCCGGTCAATTTAAGCTTATTTTCTCTCATTTTTCGCTCAGTTATATCCCGAGAGATTCCCACCAGGAACTCTTCTTCAAAAAACCTGAAAAGAGCTTTTTTGGTCAGGACGGTCCTCACAATGCCCTGGGCATCCGTAGCATTTTCTTCGTTTGCGTTTTCTTTCCCGGTTCTAAAGACCACTTCATCATTTTCCAGGAAAACTTTTGCCTGGGATTCGTTGAAAAAGTCGCGACATGTTTTGCCGATGATCTCTTCTCGACTTCGTCCCAATAGTCTGCACTCTGCCAGATTAACCATGATGTAGCGATCCTGCCTGTCTTTAACGAAAATGGGATCGCTGATGGAGTCGATTATATTGCTGAAGAATTCCTTTGCATCAATCTTTTTGCATTTATCTGAATCCTGCAATGGCTCTATTCCTAGCATTTTGCCGAGCAATTCCTCTGCAGTCTTCAATTCCGAGTCGGCACTGTTGAGGGCCGTTAATACTTTATCGGAATCCTTTGGCCCATCTTCTTCAAGGCATCTTTCTTTGAGATTTCCCAATTGATCTCGAAGCTGCGAGATCTTCTGGAAGCAGTCTTTGCAATTCATCTAACATCCGAGGATGATTTGCTTAGTGGCAGTATCCGCCATATAATAAGTACTGTCAGTACTCATTATTATGATTACTTATCTGTCATTAATCTATTATTTATCTATCATACTTATTTATGGCATAGAAATCAATCTGATTAATCAACTTATAATCCCATTAAAAGATAACGGTTCAATCATTGGCTATCGCGCCACTTTTCCAAAAGAAGCATTCTGGCAAAAAATAATGGATCCCGGCATGCCTGCTAAAGCTTCATCATCGGTTTCGTCTCTTTTTCCAGCCTCTTGATCGCGTCGCGCAGCTGAATCGCCCTCTCGAATTCCAGCTTCTCCGCCGCGTCCCTCATTTCCGCATCAAGCTCTATGATCACATTGGGGATCTCGGACGGCGGAATATGCCTGGTATCGGTGATCTCGACCACTTTCTCTCGGATGGGCTTCTTGATGGTCTTGGGCGTGATGCCGTGCTCAAGGTTGTAAGCCATCTGCAGTGCCCTTCTCTTCTCAGTTTTCTCAACGGCCTTTTGAATGGAGCCGGTCATCCTGTCGGCATAGAGGACCACCACCGAATTGGCATTTCGGGAAGCTCTGCCGATGGTCTGGATCAGGCTGCGCTCGTCCCGCAGGAAGCCTTCCTTATCCGCATCGAGAATGCCGATGAAGCCGACCTCGGGTATGTCCAGCCCCTCCCGCAGCAGATTGATTCCCACCAGCACATCGAACTTTCCCAAACGCAGTTCGCGGATGATCTCCGTCCTCTCCAGTGCCTCGATCTCCGATTGCAGGTAGCGGGCTTTGATCCGGTTTCGGCTCAAGAAGTCGGTCAGCTCCTCCGCCAGTCGCTTGGTGAGTGTGGTAATGAGCGCCCGATCGCCTCGCTCGACAATCTTATGGATCTCCTGCATCACATCGCGCACCTGGCCGTCGACGGGCCGGATCTCCAGGCGCGGGTCGAGGAGGCCGGTGGGCCGGATGATCTGCTCCACGGGAGCGCCGGAATGCTCCAGCTCGTAGTCTGCGGGAGTTGCCGAGACGAAGATCACATTGTTCATGTGGCGCTCGAACTCCTCGAACTTGAGCGGACGGTTGTCGTAAGCACTGGGCAGCCGGAAGCCATAGTCCACCAAATTCCTCTTGCGGGATAGGTCACCGTGGTACATGGCCCGTAGCTGGGGAAGCGTCTGATGGCTCTCGTCGATCACGAGCAGAAAGTCGTCCGGGAAGTAGTCGATCAAACAGTAAGGCGGCTCGCCCGGCGCGCGGCGGTCAAAGTGGCGGGAATAGTTCTCGATGCCCTTGCAGCTGCCCGTCTCCTGGATCATCTCCATGTCGTGCAGCGTGCGCTGCTTGAGCCGATGGGCCTCAATCATGCCCAGAGCGGGCAGCCGCTCCTCCAGCTCTGCCTGGATGGTCTCGATGGCGGCCTTCTGCTCGCTCTCCGGGATGATGTAGTGCCTGGCCGGATAGACAAAGAAATAGTTCATATCCTCTTTGTGCAGTCCGGTCTGCCGGTCGATCTCTGTGATTCTGTCGATCTCGTCGCCAAATAATTCGATGCGGATGATGTTGTTGAAGTAGCCGGGAACCAGATCGATGGTGTCTCCTTTCACCCGGAAGCGTCCGGGCGCTAAATCCAGATCATTGCGCTCGAAAAGTATGTCGACCAGCCTTCCCAGTATCTCTTTTCTGGAAATCATCTCGCCCTTCTTCAGTTCAAAGCCCATCTTCTGGAAGTTCTCAGGGTTGCCCAGGCCATAAATGCAGGAGACGGAGGCGACGACGATTACATCCTTGCGGGACGATAGCGACGCCGTGGCTGCCAGCCTCATCTGCTCGATCTTGGGGTTGATGTGGGAGTCCTTCTCGATATACTGATCTTTGGATGGCAGATAGGACTCCGGCTGGTAATAGTCATAATATGAGACGAAGTATTCCACATGGTTATCAGGGAAGAATTCCTTGAACTCGTTGTAGAGCTGGGCAGCTAAGGTCTTGTTGTGAGCAATGACCAGGGTTGGCCGTTGAACCGCTTGAATTACATTGGCCACCGTGTAAGTCTTACCGGAGCCGGTGACGCCGAGAAGCGTCTGGAACGATTTGCCGTTTCCCAATCTACCGCTGCCATTCTCCAGTCCGGCAACGAGCGCCTCGATGGCAGCAGGCTGCGAGCCGGTGGGCGCGAACTCGGAGACAAGACGAAAGCTCTGATCAATGGGCCCGCTCTCTGGATTCACGCTGCTTTTTTTTCGCTCTGCTATGCCTTTTTCCGCCTTGGAGGTTCCTTCCTCAAATTCACTGTATTCTTTCATGGAAAGCTATTGATTCTAGTTTGCGAGAATTGATGAACTTTTGCCCTCTTGCGAATGGCAAAATCTATTTTAGCGAGATGGCCGGATAGATATTCTTGATATGTTGGACCTAAAAATGGTGCGCAAAGACCCCGATACTGTGAGGCGGGCCCTCCAGAACAGGAATATGGGAACAGAGCTTATCGATGCGATTTTAGAGCACGATAAGTCCTGGAGGCAGTGCCTGATCGAGGGTGACCGGCTAAAGCATGAGCGCAATGTCGTATCACGCGAGATCGCCGAGCAAAAAAAGCAAAAGCAGGATTCATCCTCAAAGGTTGAGGAGATGCGCGTCATCTCCAATCGCATCAAAGAGATCGACGAGGAGATTCGCGGCTATGAATCCAAAATCAACGACATTCTTCTCAATATTCCCAATATTCCCTCTGAGACGACCCCCTTGGGCAAAGATGAGAATGACAACCCCGTGATCCGGGTAGTAGGCGAGCCGAGGCAGTTTGATTTCGAGCCGCAGCCCCACTGGGATATCGGTGAGAACCTTGACATCCTCGACTTCGAGCGCGCTGCCAAGATCGCAGGCGAGGGTTTTACAGTTTACAAGGGAATGGGCGCGAAGCTGGAGCGGGCGCTCATCAACTTCATGCTGGATGTTCACACCAGGCAGGGCTATTTGGAAGTCTTGCCTCCCGTTCTCATCAACGAGAAGGCCATGACCGGGACCGGTCAATTGCCCAAGTTCAAGGACGACCTGTACGCCTGCACCGACAACTACTATCTTGCGCCGACGGCTGAAGTCCCCGTCACTAACCTCTTCATGGATGAGTATATCGAGAAGCTTCCCGTCTTCATGACAGCCTACACCGCCTGCTTCCGGCGCGAAGCGGGAAAGCACGGCCAGGACACGAGGGGCATCATCCGCCAGCACCAGTTCAACAAAGTCGAGATGGTGAAATTCGTAAAGCCGGAGACCTCCTACGACGAATTGGAGAAGCTCACCAACGACGCAGAAGAGATCTTAAAGCTCCTGAAGATTCCCTATCGCGTCATAAGCCTCTGCACCGGGGATCTGGGATTTTCCGCGGCCAAGACCTACGACATCGAGGCCTGGGTCCCGGCGCAAAAGAAATACCGTGAGATCTCCTCTTGCTCGAACTTCGAGAGCTTCCAGGCCCGCAGGGCAAATATCCGCTACAGGACGCCGGACGGGCCGAAGTTCGTACACACCATCAACGGCTCCGGCCTTGCCATCGGCAGAACTGTAGTTGCCATCCTTGAGAACTACCAGCGCGCGTACGGCAGCGTCGAGATTCCCGAAGTCCTGAGGCCGTACCTTGGCGGGGCGGAAGAGATTAGGAAAGAGTGAGCGGGCTCAAGAAGATACCGCAATTTCTTTCTTATTTTCCATTTTCAAATCCTTTTTTGTTCTCTTTCGAACGATAGTAATCTTTTGGCAAATGACCCCCAAAAATCACATGCATATATCATAGTTAATTGCCACGGCTTCGCGCCCTTCGCGGTTTCGCGTGAGTTCCTTGTATTTGGTTCACATAAAGGCGCTATAGCCGCGAAGGAGCAATAGATGCGAAGGCGGCCATTTCGTCAAGCGCATCATAACGTCCCAAAGCCGACATCCATTTATTCAATAATCGGCAATTTTCTTGCGGAGTAACAAGCGGAAAATGCAATTATCCGCAAGTGGAGCAGGGCATGAGCGAAATATTCAGTTACAATAAGATCATTGAATCAATCATCATCGGGCTGCTCTTATGTGGCCCGGCATCTGTGGGAATGGCCGCCGACCATCCGGGCCTGCCGGTCGTCTATTCTTTTCAGGCGGACCCCGGCATCACTAATCCGGGAGAGAATGTCACCTTGACGTGGAATGTCTCTGATGCCAAGGCCGTCTTGATAAATCCCGGCGGCATTTATTTCGAAGCCGGAAATAGCCTGCCTGACCTGCCTGAAGGAGATTCCCTGCTTGTGGGATCGGCGGTGGTTCAACCTAAGAACGGTACCAACTACACCCTTGATGCCTGGAACGATTTTGGCAATACAACAGCCAATAACAGCGTGATTGTTCGGGGTAGCGCCGTGGGACTCATCGCGCCCAAAACGGTTTCGGCACCTAAAATTACAGTATTTCGCGCCAATCCCGCATCGATTAAGCCGGGAGATGCCGCGACGCTGGTCTGGTCTGTCTCGAATGCCGCAGAGGTCTCCATCACCGGAATTGGAAGAGTCGCGCTCTCCGGTTCTATGGCGGTTATGCCCACCCAGACCACAACCTACGTTCTCACCGCCAGGCGCGGCAGCGAGACTGCAAAAGCGTCGGTGAGCGTGGCTGTGGTTTTGCCGAAGATCAGCAAGCCCGCCATCAACAGCTTCCGCGCTCATCCCGCCAGCATTCGCCAGGGAGAGGGCTCGACCCTGAGCTGGAGCGTTTCAGGTGCCTCTCGCATCGTGATTGATCCGGGAGTCGGATATGTCGTGCCGACCGGCTACACGCAGGTCGTCCCGGCCACGGACACGGTCTACACCCTGACCGCGCAAAATTCAGCAGGGATTTCCACGGCATCGGCCAAGGTTTCCGTCAAGTCGAGGCCCCAACCGCCGCGGATTAATTACTTCATGGCGGACAAGTCCGTCATCTCGCGGGGCGACAGTGCCACTTTGAGCTGGAGCGTGAGCGGGGCGGAGAGCGTCGTCATCTCCGGCATCGGGTCGGTGCGCTCGTCGGGTTCCATGTCGGTGCGACCGAGCTACACGGCATTCTACACGCTGACGGCGACGAACGGCGGCGGAAGCGACAGCGCCAACGCCTACATCGAGGTGGGAGAGGTGGCGATCCAGCCCATCATAATTCCGCCGCAACCGAGGCCAAGGGAAGAGCCGATAACGATCCTGCCGATAGAATATACGAGACCAAGAGAGGAGCCGATAACGGTCTTGCCGGTGGAATCGCCGAAGTCTGAAAACGGCCACCAGGAACTGATGCCGATCATGGGGCTGGATGTGTGGTGAGGATGGCGACACCGGGGGCAGATGCGGGGGCGTTTGCCTCACCAGATTTTTTTGGTGGATTTTGATTTGTTTTAGCCTTATTAAAATTGGTTTTTGAGGAAGATCGATACATTCAATAGCGTTAGTAATCATCTGCGGTCTGATATGTCAGCCGATCCTTCTCCATTCCAAGGCTTTCGGATTTTAGTAATTGTATCCCGGCCTCTTGACCTTCCGGACCTTCCAAATATTGCTGATCAATGGGCATTGCTCGACGGCTTGAGGAGAGTCAATGCTCCGGCGTTCTTGAAGATCCTCCGCCCGCCTACTGTGGAAGGCTTCCGCTCGGAGATCCTAAGCGGCTACGACATCGTTCACTTCGACGGCCATGGGTCCTTTGGGATTCGCTGCCCCAATTGCGGAGGGCTCAATTCGCTGCAGCAGAAGAAATGTGTTCGTTGCGAGGCACTGCTAGATGGCCAGGAGGCTAAGGGATATTTTGCTTTCGAGCGGGAGGACGGGAAGCTCGATTCTCTGGCCGCAGAGGAGTTAGCGGAGATAGTTAAGAGCGTGGCAGATCGGCCCGCTAAGCTGGTTTTCTTGAGCGCTTGTGAGTCGGCCAAAGGCGGCGACGCCAGCCTCCAAAAAGTCCTTCTCAACAATGGTGTCCCTGCTGTACTGGGGATGAACGAATCCATCCCAGCCAAGGCGACTATGGCCTTAGCCACGCCATTTTATGCCAGCCTCGGCGCAGGCATGGCCATAGCTAAGGCTTTCGAAAATGCTCTGCCTTCCCTGAAGCGGTTGGAAAACGACAGCAAGCTACAAAACATTCCCACGTTGGAAGGCACGGGAAAGGATGCAAAGATTCTGCCCGCTAGAGTCGCCGGGAAGGCAAGCTTTGAGACTGAGCGTCTTTTTGGAGTTCCAGGCCAGGAGTTCGTGGGCGACTATATCCGTGGAAATCCTCCTGGTGGCCGAAAGGGAATCCTTTCTCAGACGATGAATGCTCTGTTGGACGGAGAGCCGCTGGTTATCCTCACCGGACATGGGGGTATCGGCAAGACGGTACTTGCGGCGGAAGCTGCTCGAAGACTCTCTTGGCACTATGCAGGCGGTGTATTCTGGAGGAGCGCAGCCGGTGCAGAGAGGCTGGGCCTAGAAGAGATGCTGAACGCCTTCGATAACGTTTTTGGACCCCAATTTAGAACATATCCCCAAGATAGAAAGCGGGATCAGGTTTTAGGATACCTCAGGAATCTCGATACGGTCAGTCTGTTAGTAGTAGACAATGCGGAGAGTATTCAGGATAAAAATCTTTGGCGCTTCTTAAAGAGTATTCCACGGCCCAGTGCTGCCCTCGTGACTACAAGAGAAGGACTTACTCATGGTGGCCAAAATATTCGCGTGGTCGAGATGGAACTGGGCGAGGCTGAAAAGCTATTTTTCAAGGAGGCACGCAGACATTTCCCCACTTGGGGCGTTCATCCTAGCCAAGTGGACCTAGCGAATCTGGGCGAAATCGCACGCTCCATGAAAGGCCATCCGCTTGCTATCAAGCTCACGGCTGCTCTGGTAGCCAATCGGAGTCTTGCCAGCATCAGGGATGATCTGAGAAAAAATCCGCCCCATGAAATTTCAGATCGTTTCGATATCTCTTACCGAAGTTTGAACCAAAGCCAAAGAGATCTCTTCGGCCGCCTAGCGGTCTTTTTCGATTCTATGACAGAAGATGCTATCCGCAGCATTTGTCTTGAAGAAGATCAGAGAAACCAGACTGATTGGGAAGACGATCTGGGTGAATTGGAGCGCATGTCCTTCCTAGACAGGGTTGAGATTCTGTCTCAGAATGATTCAGACAAAGAAGTTGCGCTCCATCGCTATCGCTTGCATCCACTCATGCGCCAGTACGCGGAATCAAAAGCAGAAAAAGAGACATTGGCCAAGCTTCGCGCCAGAGCTGCGGTCTACTTTATGAATTACGCTCAAAACTATC
>RPOO01000071.1 GCA_003857025.1 Methanothrix sp. | reverse complement strand
CTGCGTGCCCGAAGGTACGTGATAATAACCGAGCCGGAGATGCGAGCGGTTTTAGCCATGACCGCCTACGGCCAAAAGCACGTCAAGAGCGCCCCTGCGCTGGTAGTGGTCTGTGCGGATGTCCCGAGATCCGCCGCTCGCTATGGCGATCGAGGAAGCCTTTACGCCATCCAGGATGCCGATGCCGCCACGATGTGTCTTCTCCTGGCCGCGCATGACATAGGACTTAGCGCCTGCTGGAACGGGGCTTTCGACGACGCTCTCGTGCGCGAGGCTCTTGGGCTTTCGGACGGCATCCTGCCGGTGGCTATCATATCGCTGGGATGGCCGGATGAGGCACCGGAAGCTGCGCCCCGCAGGACTGCGGAAGAAATAGTCCGATGGATCGAATAGGCAAATGGGCGAATTGGGCGCGATTTGGGCTGGCTTTTGTCGGTTGAACGGAAAAACGAACTGGAATGATTGAACTGGATTATTTGAACGCATGATCTCTCAGAATTTTTTCGTGGGCAAGCTGGGCCGCGTTGGTCCTGTTGCATTTTAAGGCAACAGCGCTCCGTTTTATAGCCTTGCTATGGCAACGTAGCTCCCCATTTATTGATTGCCTCAAATACGGGAAGAAAAGCCATTCCGTATTCCGTCAATGAATACTCCACTCGCGGCGGAACCTCCGGGAATACGACTCGATTTATGATATTGCCCCTCTCCAGATCGCGGAGATGCTTTGTGATGGTCTTGGAGTTAACGTCGCCGATTCTCTTCTGAAGCTCGGTAAACCGCAGTGTTCCTTCTCGAAGATGCCAGATTATTAGCAGATTCCATCTGCTGCCGATGATCTCTACCGCTGCATTGATGCCGCATTTGTGCTCGCATTCAGATTTCACGCTGGATCTCCCATTACTTACTTTTTGGATACAATATTACTTTTACGCTTCTGGCATACTTAAGTAATTAAAACCTGTAACTGTATTTGGTCATCCTGCAAGAGGCCAATGAAAGGCCGATAAAATTAAAAAAAATGTCATGGAGCACAATGATGAATATACTGGCAATTAACGGAAGCCCGAGAAAAGACTGGAACACAGCAACTTTGCTGAATAAGGCTCTCGAAGGTGCCGCATCCGTCGGAGCCGAAGCTCAGCTGATTCACCTGTACGACCTTGATTTCAAGGGCTGCAAGAGCTGTTTTGCCTGCAAGACGCGCGGCGGAAAGAGCTATGGACATTGCGCGCAAAAAGATGGATTGACTCCTCTGCTTAAACGGATTGAAAACGAGGCCGATGCCGTTATTCTCGGCTCGCCCATCTACTTAGGGACGATAACCGGGGAGATGCATTCCTTTATGGAGCGGCTGATGTTTCCCTACCTGACTTACACCAATCCTCCAGCCACGCTATTTCCAAGAAAGATCTCCTCCGGATTTATCTATACCATGAATATTTCCGAAGAGCTGATGAAAGAGATGGGCTACCTTCAGCATACCAAGACGAATGAATGGATTCTTTCTCTGATCTTTGGCCGGGCCGAGTCCCTGTTCTCCAACGATACCTACCAGTTCGATGATTACTCCAAGGTTGTTGCCGATCGGTTTGACCCGGTTCAGAAGGCAAAACGGAAGCAAGAAGTGTTTCCCAAGGATTGCGAGAAAGCCTTCGAGATGGGGGCCAGATTCGCAAAGGGCGGAATCGTTTAGACCGCGAGGCAGCCGGGCGAAACGGCAAGACTAAAGGGATGGCCGAAGGTAAGGCTAATGCTGCCAAACCTATTTCATCATGAATTGCCAAGGCTGTTGCTATGTTCGATCCAAACGAGGAATCAATGGTCCTGGAGATTGTGCGCGGCTTCTTCGACATCCCCACAGAAGAGATGATCAAGATCGGCGATCAGATCAAAAATGTTCTATTCAGCCCGGAAGTCAGCAGCGAGGAAGAGGCAATCACAAGGCTCAAAGAGGCTTTGAAAGAAATGCCTTCCGAGCGCGCCCTGATGGCAGGCATGTTCATTTCCGGGCTCTTGCGCTGCAATATGGCCAAACAGATTGAGCAAGAGTATCTGAACGCACAGGCCAACGGAGAAATTGAGCCCGAGTAATCGAGCCGGAATAGATCTGAGTAGCATCTAAAATCGCAGCGGTTTAGCGATCCCTTTCGCTAAACCCAAAAGAATACCGACGGCGCTGCCCCTGCCCCTGCCGCGGCTGTTTCTCAACTGTTCTTCTTCATTACGGGCTGCGGGCGCAATTTCGTTAGCGTAAGAGATAGTTCAAGCCCATCCAAGAGCTTAATTATCGTGTGCATTGATCTGATGGGGATGAAGGGGGCAATTCTCGCATGTCGGGATCAAGAGGCTCTTGCGCGTGAGCTGAGACGGATAGTTGATGCCATCTTGGCGGGCGAGGTCAAGACTGAGGCGGATCTGGAGTCCCGCAAGAAGGATGCTTCGTCTCGCCTCCGTCTTCCGTCTTTGCCGAGCAACGCCGACATTCTCGGCGCAGCAAGGCCGGAGGAGCGGGCGCGTTTGCAGATGCTGGTGCGCAAGCCCACGCGTACCCTTTCCGGCGTGGCCGTCATCGCTGCCATGACCTCGCCCGCCCGCTGCCCGCACGGCACCTGTGTTCCCTGCCCCGGCGGCATCTCCTGCACCAGTCCGCAAAGCTACACGGGACGGGAGCCTGCCGCACTTCGGGCCGCGCAGCATAACTTCGGTCCCTATGAACAAACCGCCGCCCGGCTTGCCCAGCTTTACGAGATCGGCCACTCCCTGGACAAATCCGAGCTGATCATCATGGGCGGCACGATCACCTCCCGGCCTTTGGGCTACCAGCACTGGTTTATCAAGCGCTGTTTGCAGGCCATGAACGATTTTCCCATCGTCGTCGCGGGCAGCCGCAAGTGGCAGTCCTTTTCCGATGTGGCCGTGGCCAATGAGACGGCGCTCGCCCGCAACGTCGGCACCACTTTTGAGACCAGGCCAGACTGGTGCGGCCCCAAGGATATCGAGAACATGCTTCTTCTCGGCGCAACCAAAGTGGAGCTGGGCGTGCAGAGCACGAGAGACGACCTCCTGCGGGCCATGTCGCGCGGCCATACCGTGGAGGACTCGGTTCGGGCCAATCGAGATTTGCGGGAGGCGGGGCTGAAGGTCGGCTTTCACATGATGCCCGGCCTTCCCGGCTCCTCGCCGGAGAAAGACCTGGAGGTCTTCAGTGAGCTGTTTTCCGACAGCCGCTTCCGGCCCGACTATCTCAAGATCTATCCCACTCTGGTTGTGGAGGGCACGGAGTTATTCCGGCGCTATCAAAGTGGCGAATACAAGCCCCTGGGTGACGGGGAGGCGGCGCGGCTCGTATCCCGCATCAAAGCCATGCTTCCCGCTTACGTTCGGCTGCAGCGGGTACAGCGGGACATTCCGGCTCATTTGATCGTGGCAGGCGTGAAAAAGTCCAACCTGCGCCAGCTCGCTCGGCAAGATCTGTTGTCGCATGGCGGGAGCTGTCGCTGCATTCGCTGTCGTGAAGCGGGATTGCGCGGCATTGTCGAGGTTGATGTATCCCTGAAGCACGAAGTTTACGATGCATGCGGCGGCGAGGAGCATTTTCTCTCCATCGAGGGCGAGGATGATACCCTGGTCGGATTCCTGCGCCTGCGCCTGGGTTCTGGCTCATGCGCGCGGGCGCGGGAGCTGCACGTCTACGGCCCAATGGTTCCCATCGGGACGCGAAAGGACGGCTGGCAGCACCGCGGATACGGAGCGAAGCTGGTGGAGACTGCTGAGGCTCTGGCCGCAGATGAGGGGTACGATCGGCTGGAGATCACCAGTGGCATCGGTGCAAGGGGCTACTACCGGCGGCTGGGTTACGAACTGGTCGGGCCATACATGGGCAAGAGCCTGAAATGATGTGTTTGATAGTCACGATCAAATTCCAATTTCTTGCACTCCCGTCTATCGTACTCCCATTTCGCATCCTCGTCCGGCTTATGCATCCGCCGCCACTTGCACGGCGTAGGATGCCGGACTTGGACCAAGCTCGTCTATTCCGGCGGAAAGCTTTTTGACCTTCGGGATTGTCATAGATAAAAAAAAAGCACCACAACCATTAAATATCGCGCGTCAGAGAGAATTCGCGATCTGAGGAATTATATTATGCGTTGGCAAGGAAAGTTTGGCAGAAAGTCCACCGGCGGGAAGAGAATCCCGGCCAGGGGAAAGAGAAAATACGAGACCGGTCGAGAGCAGAGCGATACCACCATAGCGCCAGTCAGAACCAAGAAGATCGAGACCTTGGGCGGAAACCTGAAGATGCGCATGCTGCGTGGAGACATGGCCGCAGTTGCAGATCCCAAGACCGGCAAGACCAAGACGGTCAAGATCGAGACTGTAAAGGAGAACAAGGCCAATTTGCACTACATGAGACGAAACATCCTCACCAAGGGTGCAGTCGTCAAGACTGAGCTTGGCGATGCCAGGATAACCAACCGGCCCGGCCAGGATGGCGTCATCAACGCGATTCTGCTGCCGCCCCAATAAATCCTTTTAGCTCTTGATGTTCATCGTCTTCCGGTGCGGTTGCGGCAGGCATCTTTACGCCCCGAAAGACGCCAAGACCAGGACCTGCCCTTGCGGGAAGCGAACTGTTCTTCGCAAGGCGAGGATACTGGCCGAGGCCGATGATGCCATCATAGCTGGCGAGATCGTTCGCAGGCTGCAACTGGGCGGGCAAGAGATGACCGGCTTTCGCACTGCGAGATTGCCCTAATTCTCGTTCGCATATTCCCGGCTATCTTCCGGTCGTATCTTCTTTGGTTCGCATCTTTCAGCAGATGTAGCTATTTTCCTAACGGTTTTGGCCTTGCAGCTCCCCGCCGCCTTTTGCCTTTTCAGCTCTTGCGAAGTATCGTGAATGATTCAGTTGTCTGGGATAGAATTGCGCCGTCATCCGAACGCTTTACGACGCCCTCCGTGAACGCGACATTGCGCGTCTTCTTGGTCACTTTGCCGATCGCTGTTATCTCGCCGCTTCTCGCGCCCTGCAAGAACGTCGTGTTCTCCGAGATGGTGGCGATGCGTTCCTCTTCTTCCAGCACCGTGAAGAGCGCCAGGGCCATGGCCTCGTCGCAAAGAGCTGTGTATATGCCGCCTTGCAGCCATCCCGCGCCGTTGAGCATGTCCGGTCGCACTTGCATTCTCAATTCTGCCCGGCCTTCGCCATAAGGGCCGAGCTGTATTCCCATGAGGACAAAGAAGGGATTGGCGTCTCTTCCTTTGATCCGGATCCGGTTCAGATAGTCCATTTTCCATCGACCTGTGGGTGAAAGCTCGGAACCGGGAATTTATAAGGGTGGTGGGCTTTTCGAGCAAGACGTATTCGGTTGACTGGACCAAAGCCGATTCGATCCAATGGCTGAGGCTGCGGACTCAATTTTGATGCGATGCAACCCTTGATTTGATGCAGACCATCCGATGCAAACCTTATATACTAACGCAGTTCACAATTGTGATTGAAATGATATATGCATTTGCAACTGCAGAATAGATGATCAGACTAACAGATGATTGCAATTAGACATTTTTCCGTATCATACGAAGCCATGCGAAGTGCCTGGGACCTGTGCATCAGCATACTTTCGGTCCGGCATCAAAATCATCGAGCAGTGCAAATTCAAAGCCTAGTTGGCAGTAACGCCGAAATCCGCCCAAATCAGGAGTCTGAGAAATGAGCTTCAAAGAAGACATTCAAACCGTCTTTGCCAAAGACCCCGCCGCACGATCGACACTGGAAGTCATCACCTGCTATCCGGGGCTGCACGCCCTCTGGATACACCGCATCTCCCACTACCTCTGGTCGCATAATTTCTTCTTTCTGGCCCGGCTTTGCTCCCACATTGGCCGCTTTCTGACAGGTGTCGAGATCCATCCCGGCGCAAAGATCGGCAAGCGATTCTTCATCGACCACGGCATGGGCGTCGTCATCGGCGAGACTGCTGAGGTGGGGGACGACGTGCTCATGTACATGGGAACGGTCCTGGGCGGCACAAGCCTGGACAAGGTGAAGCGGCATCCTACCATCGAGGACGGCGTGGTCATCGGGGCGGGCTCCACAATCCTGGGCCCGATTACAGTCGGCAAGGGTGCCAAGGTCGGGGCGGGTTCCGTGGTGGTCAGGTCCGTTCCGGCAGGGGCGACGGTTGTCGGCGTTCCCGGTCGCATCGCAGAGCCTGAGTGCCCGGCCACTCACACCGACCTGAACTATGCCAACCTGCCCGATCCCATGTTGCGCATAGTCAGCCGCCTGCTCGATCGGCAGAACCGGCTGGAAGAGCGGTTGCGCTCCATGGAAAAGGCCATGCCCGGCCCGGAGGCAGAGTTGCTGAAAGCGAAGCTTGCCCGGGAAGACGAGATTCGCGAGGCTCTGCGGGACGTCCTCGATCCGGAGGTGGGCATCGATATCGTGGACCTGGGCCTGATAAAGGACATAGTAGTACTGGACGACGATCGGGTGGAGGTGAAGATGGTCCTCACCTCCCAGGCCTGCCCGCTGGTCAACCACCTTATCGAGCAGGTCAAGCGCCGCGTGGAAGGGCTGCACGGCATCAAGACGGTGGATGTCAAGGTTCTGGACGAGCCCTGGAACTGGGATCGCTTCACGAGGAGGCAAGCCGCGCAGAAATAGAATAACGAAAATAGAATAAGCTACTTATCACTAGCCAATTATTTTCTGGACCCGAGGAGATCGGACTTATGCTTGATGAAGAGATCGAGATGCTGGGAAAGATGGCCGTGGCCCTGAATATCCTGGAGAGCTGTCAGGACTTCGCGCCCCTGATTCCGGAGGTACGGACCAACCTGGTTTTCGCCCGCAGGGAGGCCAAAACGCGCTTTGAGGTCCTGGGCATCGAAGGGCGCATTACCGTCGTCGGCGGACTGCCCCACGCCGCAGGAAAGCCGCGCTTTGGAGCCTCCAGCCACATGGCCAGGTTGCTCATCGAGGTTCGAAAGGTTGACCCGGCGGTAAGGGCGGGCATCGATTTCGCCAACGACCCGCGACTTGCCGGATGGCTGGAGAGCTACTGCCAGAAACTGGGCTGGACCTTCAGCGTCATCGACCGCAGAAATGAGCCGGTGGAGATTCGAGAGGCAGAAGGCGCATCTATGCCCTGGAAGGTGGCCGAGGCAATTCGCGCGGCAGGCGGATGTGTGCCCAAGATATTCTATGAGACGGGTGCCGTGGGAAAGGAGCCCGTATCCGTGCTCGTAGGAAGAGGCCCGATAGAAGTTGTGGAGCAGATATGCGAAATCGCGAGGCTGTACCGTGAAGAGCGAGAACGCTGATACCAGTGCCGGCAAGACGGCAAAAGCAGGCGAGGACGAAGCGCCCTCGTCTCAAGCCAAGATCGGCAAGATCGACCCAGACACATTCAACTCTTTCCTCTTGTCGCGCCTGGGCAAGAAGGATGATCGCGTCCTCGTGCCGCCCCAGACGGGAGTGGATGCAGCAGTGATCGATATAGGCAACGGAAAGGTGCTCATCATCGCCGAGGACCCCATCTTCGCCGTGCCGGGTCAGCCCTGGGAGATGTTCGGCTGGTACACGGTGCACATCGGTGCCAGCGACATTGCCGTCATGGGCGTTCCTCCCCAGTATATGACCTACTCGCTGCTCATGCCGCCGGAGACGAAGGATGAGGACTTCAAGACCATCGTCGATTCCATCCACCGGGCTGCTCTGGAGCTTGGCATCGCCATCGTTGGCGGCCACACCGGCTACTATCCCGGCTTTGCTGCGCCTACCATCGGCGGAGTGACGGTATTTGCAGTGGCCGAAAAGGGAAAATATGTCACACCAGCAGGGGCAAAACCTGGCGATGACGTAATTCTGACCAAAGGTCCGGCCATCGAGACGGCGGGCATTCTAGCCGTGCTGCGGGAAAAGGAACTCTTGGCCGAGTATCCGGTGTTGTTGATCGAAAAAGCGAAGGCGCTCTGCCAGGAGATGACCGTGGTCAAAGATTGCGCACTGGCCATGCAGGCGGGAGGTGTGACCGCTATGCACGATGCTACGGAAGGTGGCGTGATCGGCGGCCTCTTTGAGATCGCCAGTGCGAGCAATGTGGGCATGGAGATTGACGAGAGTCTCTTCGTCTATCCTCCGCAGGTTAGGATGGTTTGCGATGCCTTCCACATCGATCCCGTGGCGGCCATCGCCGAGGGCTCGCTGTTAATCACGGTCAGGCCCAACTTTTCCGCAAAGATACTGCAAAATCTAAAAGCTGATGGAATCGAGGCATCGATCATCGGAAAAGTCACTCCGAACACGAATAATAGGGCCCTGAAGCGGCTTGACGGGAGCGTGGTTCCGCTGCAAATTCCCACGCAAGACCCCTTCTGGCCGGTATTCTTTGAGGGTGTGAGTAGGAGCCGGTAAAATTGGCTGAACCATGAGGCAAATCGGGAGGTAGAACGTGGAAATCGCAAGATCGCTCTTCTTCTTCATCCTGGCCGGCCTATGTGAGATCGGCGGCGGATACCTGATGTGGCTGTGGCTGCGAGACGGCAGAGCCGCCTGGTTTGCGCTCCTCGGTGCTCTGGTCCTGGCAATCTACGGCATCATTCCGACCTTTCAGCCGGCATCCTTCGGTCGCGTCTATGCGGCATACGGCGGCATCTTCATCGTCCTGTCTATCCTCTGGGGCTGGCAGATTGATAAGGTGATGCCCGATAGGTTCGACCTCCTGGGCGGCCTTGTGGCTCTATTCGGTGTTGCGATCATCATGTACTGGCCCAGAGGATGATGTTTGGCGTCTTCTGCGCCCGGAAAATCCAATCACCTAAATGATATCGATTGAAAAGCAAATATTGATATGTCTTTGACCGGATTTATAGACCGGACAGCTCTAGCAAAAAACAGTTGGCCGCTGAAATCTCAATCGATAAAATTGCAATGGCAATAGGTTAGAATGACATGAAATCTCCCTGCGAAATCATAGTTTGGGATGTCCTGCCCAGCATCAGAGCCGCGCTGGCCGAAGAACTGGTGCGTCGCGATATCTCGCAAAAGGATGTCTCCAAGATGTTGGGGATTACGCCTCCGGCGGTATCCCAGTATGTCTCCAAGAAGAGAGGCTACCGTATCGAGTTCGACGATGAGGTCAAAGCGGCCATCAGCCGCCTGGCGGATGATCTGACGCAAAAGAAAGCCGGCAACCTTGTGCTGAGGATCTGCGAGATTTGCAAGATGGCTCAGGGCGATGAGCCTACCTGCGGAGCAAATACGTGCGAATGTGAATGAGGCCACGGAAAGACGGCCTCAAAAAGCTGCATGCCTCCCATCGCCCAAAGGTTTGCTCTTTTATATTTCCTCGGCAAAATGAGGCTCACGGTTTGAGACGCAACCATTGACAAAAAGTGATGAAAAAATGGTTTTAAGCAAATGGGATCAGCTTCAGGAGAGCATTGCGAAGAAAGGAGCGCTAATAATAGCGTTTTCCGGCGGCGTGGACAGCAGCCTACTGGTCAAGATTGCGCATGACGTTCTGGGAGAATGCGCTCTTGCGGTTATTCTTGACACCGAGACCATGCCGCGAGGCGAGCTGGAGCATGCCTTAGATTTGGCAAAGACCTTCGGGCTGAATTGCTTTGTCGCAAAATACACTATGCTCGGCGATGCGCAGTTCGTCGAGAATCCTGCCACTCGATGCTACATCTGCAAGAAGGAGTCCGCCCGCAAGCTGAAAGAAGTGGCATTGGCGCGGGGCATCAGCTTCGACTGCATCGCCGATGGCGTCAATCTCTCCGATTACGAGGATTACCGTCCCGGAATCAAAGCCTGCAACGAAGAGGGAATCTGGCATCCCTTCGTTGAGGCCAAGATTACCAAGGACGACATCCGCGCCCAGGCTCGCCTGATGGGTTTGCCCTTCTGGGATAAGCCTTCCTCTGCCTGCCTGTCCTCAAGAATTCCTTACGGCGAGCGGATCACCAAAGACAATCTCAGAATGGTGGAGGAGGCGGAGGACTATCTCAGGGGCCTTGGCTTTGGGCAGCTTCGCGTTCGGGCGCATGATGGGACGGCCCGGATCGAGCTTGTCGATCAGGATATGCAAAAGGCTGTTATGATCCGGGACGAGATCGCAGGCAGGCTCAAAGAAATCGGATTTAAATACATCACGCTGGACCTGCAGGGCTTTCGCAGCGGCAGCATGAACGAGGTACTATGGACGTCCAAAGAATAAGAGCCGATTTTCCCATCCTGAGAGAAGTAATTTACCTGGACAGCGCTTCTACCAGCCTGACTCCTGAGCCGGTCCTCCAGGCAGTTCTCGATTACTATCGCGGCTACAAGGCCAATGTGGGCCGTGGCGTCTACCGGCTGGCCCAGCTTGCCGACCAGCGCTACCGGGATGCCCACCGCAAGGCGGCGGAGTTTGTGGGCGCGAAGGGGGATGGCACGACGGTCTTCACCAGGAACACTACCGAATCCATCAACATCGTCGCCCGGGGCCTGGATTGGAAGAAGGGCGATCGGGTCGTCACCACCATGCTGGAGCATCACTCCAACCTCCTGCCCTGGATGAGGCTGAAGTGGGCCGGCGTCGAGCTGAATGTCGTGCAGTCGGACAGAGAGGGCAGTTTTGATCTGGCCGACTTTGAGGCTGCCATTGTGCCAGGCACAAAGCTGGTGGCAGTGAGCCAGCTATCCAATGTTCTCGGCACAGTGTCGCCGGTAAGAGAGATCTCCAAAATCTGCCGCGATCGGGGCGCGAGGCTGCTGGTGGACGGAGCCCAATCCGTGCCGCACATGCCCGTGGACGTGAAGGACATTGATTGCGATTTCCTGTGCTTTTCCGGCCACAAGATGCTCGGGCCCTCCGGCATTGGAGTTCTCTGGATGAAGAATGCAGAAGAAGTCGAGCCGCTCCTGGTCGGAGGCGGCATGGTGGAGGACGTCGAAGGCTCTGATTTTAGGATCAAGACCGGCTACGAAGGCTTTGAAGCCGGCACGCCCAATATTTCGGGCGGCATCGGCCTTGGCGCTGCACTGGACTATCTCGGCAAAGTGGGAGTTGAAGAGATTCGAAGCCACGAAGCGCAGCTTACAAAGCGTCTCCTTTGCGGCCTGGCTGAGATCAAAGGCGTGGCGATCATCGGTTTGCAGCCTCAAAGCCCGGCAGAGCGAGGCGGCGTGGTATCCTTCAATGTTCGCGGCCTGCTTCCGCATGAAGTGGCCATGATGCTCGACCAGGCATCGAACATTATGGTGAGATCTGGCCATCACTGCTGCATTCCTCTCATGAAGCATCTGGGGCTGAAATACGGCACTGTGCGCGCATCGCTGTACCTCTACAACACCTTGGATGAGATTGATAAGCTGCTAGCGGCAATGGAGCAGATCGCAAGAATGGCGTAGGCATAGCGGTAACGGCAAAAACTGCGAGGCATAGCAGAGATCAGCAAAGGCGGATAGACGGAATGCAAAAAGAATTCAATTGTTTGAGGCTGGACGGCGAAAATGTGGAAGAAGAGACCTGCCAGGTTGTGGAGGAGGTGCCCCTTTCCATCTTCATCAACGGCAGGCACTTTGCCACGGCCATGACCAGCCCGCAGCTTCGATCTGAGTTCGTGACCGGGCATCTCTTCACGGAGAGAATTGTCTCCGGGCCGCAGGAGATCGAGTCTTTGGAGGTCGAGGGAAACGTGGCCAGAGCCATCGTCTCCAATCCCATGCGGGCCATCGTGCCGCGCCGACCGATTGTGAGCGGCTGCGGGGGGATTGCATCCTTCCTGGACGAGTCCAAGCTCCCGGAGATAAAATCGGATTTAGCGATCACGGTAGAAGACGCCCAGGCTGCCATGAAGGCCATCTCTCTATCCGAGATTCACATCGCCACGGGCGGGGTCCATTCTGTGGGCCTCTTCGGTCTGTCGGGTCCCGTCTGCATCATCGAGGATATCGGGCGGCACAATGCACTGGACAAGGCAGTCGGCTACGCGCTTGGCAAAGGTGTGGACCTGAGCCGGACCTTTGTGGCCTGTACTGGCCGCATCTCTTCGGACATGGCCTTGAAGTGCTCAGTGGCCAAAATCCCGGTCGCCGTCTCGCGCGGGGCCACGACCGGCCTCGCCATCTCCATCGCAGAGCGCACGGGACTTGCCATCGTCGGTTTTCTGCGAGGAAAGCGGCTCAACGTCTATACCAATCGCCAGAGAATCAAAATCAGCCAAGTCCCGTGCCAATGCCAAGGATCGAGAACTAGTGAATGAGTGTGAATGAGCCCGCAGGGAATGATCTGTTCTAAGTGTTCTGAGAGGGCCGTCGTCTCTCAGCGTTATTCCGGTTTGCATCTCTGCCAGAATCACTTCATCGAGGACTTCGAGCTAAGAGTGGCGGAGACGATCCAGAAGAACTGCATGATTCAGGACGGTGAGAAGATAGCTGTGGCCGTGAGCGGCGGCAAGGACAGCACCGCCCTCCTGATGAGCCTGCACAGAGTCTTGGCCGGTCGGGATGTGGAAATGGTGGCGGTCACGGTCGATGAGGGAATCGCCGGATACAGGGATGACACAATTGTGGCTGCCAGGGCCATCGCAGACCGGCTTGGCGTCAGGCAGGAGATAGTCTCATTCCGGGATGAGTTTGGATACGACCTGGATGAGATGGTGCAGGGAAAGGACGTTGCCCCCCGCGCTGCAAACTCCGCGAGGAATGTGGCACCATGCACCTATTGCGGCGTCTTTCGCAAGAATGCGCTAAACCGCATGGCCAAGCTTCTCGGCGTGGACAAAGTGGCCACCGGCCATAACCTGGATGACGAGGTTCAGTCCATCATGATGAACTATCTGAAGGGCGACATCGAGCGGCTCATGCGTTTTCGCCCCCGGCGCGCCCAGGCGGGGCTCGTGCCGAGGATCAAGCCGTTGCGGGAGATCCCGGAGAAAGAGACCGCCCTTTACTGCATGGTTAACGGGGTCTTCACCGAGTCGCGGGAGTGCCCGTATGCCGATCTCTCCCTGCGCTCCGATGT
>RPOO01000070.1 GCA_003857025.1 Methanothrix sp. | reverse complement strand
GTTAGGCGTGCAGGAGATGCAGGGCCATGCCATATCGCTAGATGGGGGCGCGGCCCTCGACGATGACGAGGGAGCCGCGGGGGATTTCCGGGAGCGGGGGCAGGGGCTCGGCGGGGGTGATGGGGGCGGAGACGGCGATGGAGTAGATGACGGGGGAAATCGCTTTCGTCAAGTTCTTTGGGATATGTTTAGAGCATCCTATTTTTGATCAAATTGATCCGGAGATTTCATATCATAGATTCTAGGTATCCTCCAATCAATCAGAGTTGTCCTGAACCTATCTTCAATAGGACCCGTTGTCTTCATTTTTATATCATATTTTTTTGCCCAATACCATGCATCATCCTCAGCGTTCTCGGCATTTGAGACAACCCAGGCTTCGACTTTGGCATCAGGATATCTATCTCGGAGAATATTGACTCTCTCAACAATCTGGTCGACTTTTTTCGATTCAACCAAGTGACATTCAGAGTTATAATTAAGGAATAATTTGCATTCGCAAATAAGGATTTTTTCGTCTTTTTCCGCGAAGACATCGATATCACCTCTATGACCAGGCAGAGTATAATGATGAGATACTCTAGTATAGCCTCCACTTTGTCGAAGGTATTCCATTACCTTCACCTCAAACATGTAACCAAGCACATTTCCCTTACTTTTCTCTTCTATTCTTGGAATAAAGCTTGGGTTTTCATCTAAGTACCGAATAATATAGTCCTGCACTTCGCCACGGAGAGTTAGACTAATTTCTCCATCTCGTCCCTTGAACTGAAGGTATGGTATAGGAACCAGATTGCATTGTCCAGAAGGCGGTCGCATCACTTCTCGTTGCCGTCTATCGTCAATACTACTCCAGAAGTTTTCGAAAGATCCATCCTTTTCCAGGTTCTCATCTACATATAGATGATACATCCCCTGCACGCCATAACCATAAAGCTGGGCAGTTACCGCAGCTAGAGCAGCCATACTCTTTCGGCCACCAGCTACAGCAAGATAAACATTGTCGTTCTTATAATCCTCATGTAGGAGCTTCGTTATGAGCATGCGGAAATCTTTTACATCTTTTTCCCTCGCCAGATCACTTCCTTCAATGCGCATTCGGCATGTTTCATCGTATTGTATATTGTTGTCCGTATCTGAATTCCAGCGCATAAACTCACGTTCAATCTCATCCTCAACACGATCAATTCCCTGCGCATTAGTGCCCACAGTAATTACTTTGTTCACTTTTATAGGCTCATCGATTCCCCACCCATGATACAGGGCATAATATGCCCCGGTAGCCACACCAGGGGAGAGACCGAGTAGCGAAATAAGGACATTCATTTTATGGCCTCCCACATTTCTTCATCTACAGGATATAATAATAATTTAGAAACAATGCCAGCATCTTCATGCAAAATCCAAAGATAAACTTCTTTTCCCAAAAGCTGGATAGTGTATGCAGGAAGAGATTTAGCTTCGATCCAGATACGCTCTGATGATGACTTACTTGTCGATGTATAGTCCAAGCGAATTCGATTTAGATCTACTTGCATAATACGAAGGATAAATACAACTTTTGGAAATATATTTTTCTCAGAACTCTCCCATAATTCGATAAAAGAAACCAATATTTTAATTGCACCATCTACAACATTATCAAAATTGTTTGGATGCAGAAAATCCCTTGAACAATTTTCATATTCATATAATTCCTTTAATTTTATGATTTCATTTAATGATTTAATAAACATCGATTGTTCTTTGATGTCCAGTTTTTTCAAATTTATTTGATTTCCTTCTTTTACGGGCACCATGATTTGATTTCCTTCTCTAACAGTCTCCATTACACCATTTGTTTCCATTTGATTTTGAAAGAGTCTTTGTCTTTTGAAAACAGATCCAAAATTACTCTCTTGTGCCTGATTAGCATCTTTTGGCTCTGAGCATTTGCATGCAATAGCTATAGCTTGATCAAGTCGGTTGAGCTGTTGAACGTAATAAATAAAATTCTTATCTTTTTCTGTTTCGAGATTCTTTCCATAAATAGAATATTCATAAAATGATAAAAGATGTTGGAGTAATCTCTCGCTTCTGGCAAATGCTGAACGTACTTTTTCTGCGATACTTTCTGTGTCAATTGAAGGATCCTCCAATTCCTTGCGAGCTTTATGAAATTTATTTAGTGCATAGGCCAAGCTATTGCTCGTTTGCATTGCTGGGATGCCACTTTTGCTAAAGCGCAGCCATTTTTTCATCTCATCAATAAAAATCCTTCTATTATTAGAATAGCTCCATTCGTCTATATCTAATACCATATTGCAAAAATTTTTATCCAATTTTTCAACAATTGAATCGGGGAATCTATGCTCAATCTGTAACTCTTGATAATCGTATAGCATCTGTACGCAATTCTTGAATATTGCATCTGCATCAGATATGCTAATGATCTCATTAAGTGTAGGTCCTATAATGGATTCACCCAATATGGTCTCATGCTCTAGGATGAGCCATGCTAATCTTTGGAAAGGGTTATTTTTATCATGAGTCGAATAGAATTCATCCAAATCGCTTTCAATAGAATCTCGAAAGACTTGGATATCAATGGGACTAATATCTCTTTTGCTAGGTTTACCTTGACCACTCTGTGATGGTCCCTCAATTGCATGATAGTAGTAGCTTGACTTATCCTCCCTCTCCAAATCGCTTATTATATCACTAATAGATATTGCAGTGACCGCATCAAAACCTTTTGCTTCCGGAAATACCTTGGCAATCATTCCTACAATTGAATTCTGGTCAACAGACCATACAGGAGAGCCACTTCGTCCTTTTTGAATTGCGCCTTCTATTACACTGAGTTGCAGTCGATTTTTGCATGAGCAGGAACAGCAACCACTTATCTTCCCTTTGACTGTTGAGAACTCCATTCCATATCTGTCTATTTTACTATCAAATCCAATAGAGACAAAATCCTTAGACTGACCATCCCAATCATTAAGAAAATCGAAGTGGTTATCCGTAACACTAAGCAGGGCTTTATCCATCATTTCATCGCATTCTTGATAGATCGGAGTGGCTCTAATCCAGTATTGTGATCCATATCGCTGGCACCAAAATTGTCCCCCTATTTTTTTTTCGGTAGAAAGGACATGATGACATGTTGCAATTTTTATTGGGCTGATGAAAAATCCACTGCCAATAGCACTTTCAGGATTTTTATCCCTGCAAATCTTTACGGCAATATCCGTAAGTGGTCCAATTTCACTCATTTTTCTGCCATCCAAGTGAGTTTAACCAAGAAGTTACCTTCGCTGCATACTTTTGCAAAAACCACTCCTGCATCTACACTAAATTTCATTCCAAATGATATCTCATAGGATTCAGGCCTGGCATCAGCATTTATGTTTCTTATACCGGTGTGAGCACTCTCGGCGATATCCTTTATCGATTTCATGATGCTCTCAAATTGTATGATCACATCTCTTCTATTATTTGCCACATCTCCATAATAATCATGATCTATCTCAAAGAGAACCTCTTCGCCGTTGTTCAATTCAATTTTTCCATAGTGCATCGAGACCCCTCAGGTTACCTTTTTTGATTACACAACGCCATATTCTAATAAGAATAGATTTCATTCGTGATCTTTATCGTTGCATCCTTCTGTTAGATCGATAATCTTTGCAGCTTAATTCAAACTGATAATAACGCATCAACCGGAAAGACCATCCCAATATAAGACCAAATACCTCAGGTCTGACATCTCGAAGATGTTGATCGAAGTAGCGACTCATCGCCTCATAGTAACCTCGCGTGCGTCCAGATCGCACTTGTCCTGACTCTGGCAGTCTCTTAACAAGGTCAAAAACTTTCTTCGGATCATGCCAGCGCCGCCAGAAAGCAAGTACCTTGCCCACCTCGTTCGCATCTACATTTGGGGCCATGGCTCGTGCCAGAGCATCAGCGATTTTCCATTCTCGTTCCGTCATCTCCATTGCTTACCACCTCTAAAGATAACCTCGGATGGTACATCTTCAAGCGTATCCAGGTTGAAGTGCAGCAATTTTTCTAACTCCTCAGCCTGTTTATTCAAGAAAAACTTGCTTTGTTTTGTACTTATAATAGATCGTTGGATTCGTTCGATTAAAGCAGCATTTTCATAAACCGAAATGGCTGTTTTGTCGGGATCATTAAGGAAGATTTCTTCAACAGAGCTTAATATCAGTCGTTTTGGCTCAGTTTTTAATGATCCCAATCCTTTTGGCTTGCCACCGCCTAATTTGAGTTGAATGTGCGTTCCACATCCCATTGAATAAAAAACCAATCCCAACTGGCTCTCAGTTAGGTTGGTAAACTCAATTTTTCCTGCTAGGAGGCTATCAGGAAGAATTGCTTCACTTTCAACTCCCCGGCGGTCCTCGCTGGGTCGATAATGCTTATAGAATTTGCGACCTTTGAATTTACGGGACGGTTTCCGATAAAAAGAGGATTCAGGACGCGGCCTGAAGAGAGCTGGCATCCGAAAGAGTCTTGTTCTTCCCGTCTGAAGGATAGCATCATGGAAATGTACATGCCCTGAGTATGCCTCTCTGCCTCTGCCGCTCATTCCAAATAGAATGCATGCAGTGCAAGCAGCATCTGGTGTACAGTCGATACTGAAAGCATCGGGCAGATCACGATGACTGGCTCGAGTTATATTTAAACATGAAGCTGAGACTGCCTCAGCAACACTGCGAACCGCTCCTTTGAGAGATGATCCTGGGATAGCTATTCGATCACCAATTCGATAGTGTGCTTGAATCACGCCGCCTGGATTCATTCCTAAGCTCTCGCTGAGGGCTGCTTGACCTGAACTTACAAACACAGGCGTTAATGTCCTTAAAAAGAATTCTAGCGTCCCAGTATACAGATCAGCATTCAGCAGGTTATGACCCGGGACCTTTTGTCGGATTACGCTATCAGGAAGAGGTATGAAATCATATGTTTTTGGTGGCCTCTGTCCGCTGTAACCTCCAGGAGATCGATTAAACATGAATGCCTCCTTGTGGTTTATCAATTAGCTCCAATCCAAAGAATCGGGTAAGCTTGACTATACTATTATCACTATAGTTATAGGCTTTTATTGCAGCATACTTTAATTTCCTCTTTTGCCATTCATCTTCAATTGGATAATAAATTTCATGCGGGATGCGCGTCTCTATCCAATATTTGTCGGTCGTTTTGCGTTCACCCCAGAGATAGACTAGGTATGGTATGCCAATTTCCATTATGGTTTCATGCCAGATATCTCTAGAAAAATTAATCTGAGTTTCGCTAAGAAGAAGAATATCATATATCCCATTATCTACAATCCACCAGCGGATTTCTGCACAAGAGCTAAAAACTTTTCCTTGAGGCCAAAGGCTTGTCGGAAAACTCTCTAACCACTCACTATTAACCACTTTAAATTCTATGTCGTCAATCTTCTCCTGAATCCGCCAAGCTGGTAAACCCAATTTTTTAATCAAATCAGATAATTCCCGCAAGCTTAACGGAGCGCAGGGACGATATAGATATCCACTATTCATCACGTCACTCCTCCGACGGAGACCATTTGCTTAAGGCACAGTCTCTCCAATTTCCTATAGTTGAATTTAAGATCTCCTCGATACTTGCAGTGTCATTCCAGCCAGTCGTTATTCTGCCAAATTTTCCATCATCAATATCATTAGCGCCTTCGCCTTTTAGCTTCAACGAATTGATCTTTTCTGCAAACAAGCCATAATCTTCTTTTTCTGGGTAATCAAAGCTTTCTAGGTCAATTAGTTCTCTGCTAAAATCTCGAATACCATCTTGCTTAGAGAAACGACCCGGATAGCTAATCTCCAACTTCTGATAGGTTAGCGACACCCTACCAAAGCCTTTTGATTTTCCGAAACCAATGGGTACTCTGCCGTTCCCAAGTTCGCGCAATGCAACTGCCAGCAATCCAACCTGCCATAATTGAAAATTGCGAAGCATCATCTTTGTTCGAAAGGTTCCTTTAGTAACCACTTCCATATTGAAAGGCCCTGCTGCAACCGTATTAAAGATGCGATCTATAGCTACACCATCTCGTTGTTCTAGCTTGGGTTCATCCAACGGGTAGGCATCAGAAAGTGATAGATGACTGGCAATTTGGGTGTTGCCAAAAGTTCGACAGGCTAAACAAGAGCCCTTATAGAAAAGAGTATCCGGTTTCTTTTTTGCATCAGCATTTTTTTGCTCTAGCCGTTTGCCACAAAATACAGTAGACGACCGCACATCTAGATCGAATGGATCACAGCACCATCTTGATCCTCCATCAGGCCTGACCGTTCGAGCAATTTTCTCGCAATAGGAGCGCAGAGTTCCTTTAAGACTGGACCCGGGAAGGTAGATTGCCATCTCACCAGTGAGTGGATGAATGGTTCGCACGAAGTTCATATCCAGAAGCGTTGGATCGACGCCCGATTCCCGTCCAGATTTAATGAGAAGTGGTGATTCTTTGGGCGATATATCAAATGTCAATGTTAATTCATTAAATAGACGCTTGAACATTTTTTCCCTCCTGCTTTGCCAAAATGCTGGCAAATAAAACTGCACGTTTTAAAATATATTCTCGGCTCTTTTTGCATCCTTTGCCTGTAGCAAGATATTTTATAAAATCGTCCCTGTTAGAAGCATCTATAATCTCCGCCTCATCGTCGAAATGAAGCTTTACCCAGCCGAGACCATGAGAGCGACCTCCTCCTAGCTGAACTCTACCGTTTGCGAATTCATTCAATCCCAACATAACCAAGCCATCTTCTGTTCTATCGGCACTTTGATCGGCATTCTCAATAATAATTTCCCAATTGAATAGCGTCCCAGAAGGCACGACTTCATAATCATACAAAAGCCCTTGAGACGCAGTCTCGTTATCTCGATCAATTCCTACACCATTGCGCACTTGATAACGTCTTTCCATCCACAGATCCGGATGAGCTAATAGCAGGTCCTTAATCAATACCTTGGAGGCAAGCCAAGGGGCACCGAAAACACGACAAATCCGACAGGAGCGATCAAATAATTCGGCATCTAGACGTTGTGGATCTTTTTCAAATTCTTTTTTTAAGTTCTCTATTTGGGTGTTGCTTAAGCATCTCTCATCGTCTCGTAACGGATTGCATGCACCTAAACCTCTGCCACAATTTGGTTCTACTAGCCGAATAACCCGCTCAATGTGGGCTCGTAAGACTCCCTTAAAAGAGGAGCCTGGGATGTATGGACGATAGAGATTATCTTTAACAACTGATATATCGGCACTGCTTAGATTATCTGTTGATCCAGAGCCAACTCTTAGAGCAGTCTCCAATTCTAGTGTTCCTGTTAGCCTTAAACGATTCTTGAAGAGATTGAAATTGCTCATGGGCGTGACCCCTTTCGCTTCATTTTCTCAGTCTCATAATATACGAAGTTATGGTGAAGGCTTCCTACGAAATGACGCACCAGTTGCATCCAAATCCGTGCTTCCTCATCATTTTTATTTTGGGGCTCTATGCCATACTCCTTGATTGCTTTTTCCATTAGACCACCGGCTCTTTGTCGAAGCCCCTCAAATTGTTCGAGCAATTTTGTGCCGAAGCTTGGCTGTCCAATGCGCCAGCTTGTATTGCGGTTATCTCGTCCGATTTGATACCTTATGTAGTCTAAAACAAGCGGTACACTATTTGTCTCAAGTGATACAGATACCAAATTAGTAATTTGATGACGTTCCATTTGGTGCGGATAGCGGAATAGATCTTCGATAAGTTTCTCTGCCTGAGGAATGAGTATATCCATCGCTTTGTCTACTGCATCATCGGCCACCAAAGGCCATAAGGAATGCTGAGGGGAAATCTCAGAGAGTTCTTTTTCATTCATATCGGCTTCACCTCCAAGTGAAATGGAGAACAGATTTGCACTAGGCCAAATCCTCGTTCCTTATTCTGGCCCAATCCTTGATTTTCCGCTGCATACAAAATCTCTAGAGCAGATTTTACAGATTCAGGTGTTGCTGGCTCAAGTCGGTAGAGAAAGACGCTACCTCGGCCAATTGCCAGTTGAGGAGAACGCATCAGCCCAGTAGCACCGGAAAATCCGCTCAGTCTAGCTGGCTTACTGAATGAGCGCATACGTCTTGCACCGGCAAACTTCTCCGGAAGTAAAGTGGTTTGCAGCCCGCCTTTAGGAAAAACGACATCCGAGAGGCAATCTACGCTGAAGTATAGGCTGGGATGATTCAGAGCTAAATCTGAATCAGCTTTGAAGGCATCATTTAATGCTTGGTTAAATAGAGCTAGACGATAGGTCAAGCTTCCAGATGGTGCCTTGAGGCCAAAGTCTAACTTGGATGCAGCGTTTGCCAATTCTTCCGCAGCGTTTTCTGGTTCTGGTTGTGTCTTCCTTAGAGGTTTCTCTACTCTAACTGCAACTGAGCCCAAACCCCTAGATGTGGCTCCCCCTATGTGAGTGATCATCGGCAGCATCTTCTCTAAAAGTGCAGATTGAGCCTCATCTTCCGCCCAAATTTTCCCTCGAAACTTGGTCGGCTCAAAGTGAGCATGCCCATTAGGATCAGATAGGCCACTTATTTGCTCGCTAATCAATTCCAAAGTATAAAGCAACTGATCTGCTGCTACATTACGACGACGATTTATCGCTGTCCGTGATAGTCGCATTATACGTGGTCGGGGATGCAAATACGCACGTCCGCTAGATTCATAGAATCCAGAAACCGGCTCCAATTTGGCGTTGCATATTTCGCATTCTGGTCGGTACGCTTTTATTTTCTGATGATTTTTGCTTGAATGTGCGATTGCTTCCTCGTTGGCAAAAAGAGGGATGAGTATATCATGGATCCCATGGTAATCATCAGTTTCATTTTTATTTTTAGATTTGAATCCTGGATAATGTTTGCATTGTCGAGCAGTGGCTGGAAATGGATATGAAAAACTGCTCAATGATGGATAGCATGGGCCAAATCGCGGCTGAATCTTCTCACTAAAAATGACAGCAAAATCGCAATCTGAGTGAGCATCAGGACAATGGCCGCATTGTTCAGCAAGCAGCTTTCCCATTGCACCACGCAAGGTTGTACCTGGCAGGAACGTCAAAGTCTCTGAGACGTTCCCTTGTTTTTGCGCTCCAAGGAAGAGAGGAGAATTCAACTGAATAGTAACTTCTAATGGCACCATTTGCCAACCTCCTGAATTAATTCATCCACAGGTGTTGATTGGCCGTCTAGCTTTACAGAGATCTCAAGATGCCACCAGCCTAATCCCCGGCTGCGACTGCTACCTAGAGCAGGCACAGAGCGCAAACCGGCTAACAACAATGCAACTTCTTTTCGTTCCTGCAATGATCCGTTGATGTGTCCTTGATAAACCAAAGCTGGATGCGGGCTAAAGGTCTCAGTAGAGTATAAGAGATCATCCTCTGCAACCCCACGTTCACGATTTATTCCAACTCCTGCACGAAGGTCAGTTGCTCGAATGCCATGTAATTGCTTCCAATTTCGAGGAGGTGCTTTTGCCATAATCTCTAAAGTCAGATTGTCGAATATGATACGTGAGGGGTGCCAGGGTGAGCCAAAGATTTGACAGATAGGACAGATATTTGATCCTTTACACATTTCTTTGGGGTCGGGCGCTTCGCATTCCCAATCCTTCGGCCAGGGGTCAATAAGCGCTCTGATTATTCTCTCGCACTCATGGCGCACTCTGCCTTTGAGTGTCGATCCTGGGATCATTGGTCTTCTGCTAGCATCTTTAGCTAAAGGTTTGTCAGCAATCGACTCAGCTAACATGCCAGTTCCAATGTTGAAGGGAGTATCAAATGCGGCCTTTAGATAAATGTCAACTTTCATGAACCTGCTCACCTCCTATGCTATGCCCTTTCTGTTGCATTAATTCTTGCCGAGCAATCTCATCATTTGATGAAGGCATTAGGTCATTTAATTCACGAATATCTTCCCATATTGTTGAGAAGCAATCATGTCCGTCCTTTGGATTTTGTTTAATCCACGGACTATTAATCGACTCCACGCCCCATTTGCGCTCTATTTTGCTAAGTAGATCCTTTCGCTGATTATCAGCGCGTGCCCACTGATAGCGGTAGAACATGGTACTAGCTCGTCGCCCTTTGCGAAGGGATCTGCACAATGCTTGAAGTTGAGTTCTTGGCAGATCCTTATGAATCTCTTGCACAGTGCGTCTTAACTCGTTCATTTTGCTCCAAGTATAAGGCCGACTTGTGAGAATTGCTTTTTCTCCATATGATTCTATAGTCCAGGGATAGTGCGCCCGCAGATTGCTAAGATCGGTTGAAAGTGCAGTCTGTGACTTTATCACCAAAAAGTCTATTGCTCCCTCTCTACACTCTCTATTCTTTTTCTTTGCATTTTTTAATAAATCTTCAGCAAGGGCTAGCAAAAAATATACAGGGTTGTTGTAATCTGCTACAACCAATCCTAGTGATAAGGTGACTTTTTGGCCCCTAAATTCCTCAAATTCTGAAAGATATGATTCGAAAGTCCTGCCAATACAAATTGAGATATCAATGGCTCTATCTCCCGGGACAATTATTATTGCGTCATCACCGCCAATTGTCACTATCTCAAAAGGATGAATCTCTTCCACTTCAATTTGCGTAACTTTTAGATGAAATCGAAGAGCCTTATAAACTGAATCGCGAACAGCTTTATGAAGGATCTCTGATTTCTTTTTATATTCACTGAAGTTTTTTGAATTGTCTAAGAATTTTCCAATGTCGTTTCCATCCGCATAGATGAATCCTATCGATTTTTTATCTTTCGACGCATAGGCAATTTTCTCAATTTCGCTTGCGATTTCCACATTTTTAACCACATATTCCTTAGTACGGCCATTGAGGTACCATTCATCATTGCTTTCCGACAGTTCCTCAGCAAATTCTTTTGCCCACTCTTTTTTCCCACCTTGCTTTCTGCTTCGAAAGGATTTCTTGTTGCAAGGCAGACATAGCCAGCGCCCGTCAGGCGGAACTTGTCCCACAGATGGCCGAATCTGACAGGATTCACACCGCCTTGAGTATGGAATGGCTTCAAAAAATGGCAGAGATTCTTTTTCCTCTTTTGCTCGCCGCAGCAATAGACTTTGACGAGCCATTAACTCAGAAAATTTTATGCCCTCTCCATCACTAACAGCTATCGGTTGCCATACACAAGAAATTGTCGCAGCACTTGTCTCATCGGGATAGATTTTTTCGATATCTGCTTTGATAGCATCCGCAAGATCAAGTGGCACTAATGCTAGCAGGCTACCTCCACCTGCATAAACGATGCAATCATCTTGCTTGTCATCTTTACTTCGACGAGTAGGCAGTCCATGATGAAGAAATATTTCGCGCAAATTTGATGGCAATTGAGAGTCATTAGGATAATTATCTGATGGCCAGCCTTGGTTTAAATAATCCAGAATCATGCTGGCTCCACGAATCTCAGGAAGCTTGGCTGATTCGAAAACATATTCTTTGATCTTATCTGTGTCTGCACTGAGGAGAGCTGTGCCTCCAATCTGGTCAATTATTTCTGTGCTTGGTGCAAAGCAATTCCCTCGCAGAATTGGATTCAACTCTTGCTTAATCCATTCTTTATTTTGTTTATCATGGACTTCTTGTTCCATCATTTACCTCCATCGCCCAAATTCCCCCATCCCAAAGTGCGCCCCGTACCCCACCGGCCCCCGCACCTCCCGCCCGCAGAGGATCGTTCCCGCCACCCTCTCCACTGCCACCGGCGCGGGAAAGCCGCCAGCCCCAGCAGCCGCACCAGCTCGTGCTCTAGGCTCTCGATCTGCAGCCCGCTCGTGTCCACCTTCGGCCCGCCCGCGTGCGCTCGCGGCAGCACATGGGCAGGAAGCGTGCGAGAAACCCAGGCGCTCGACCCATCCTGCAAATGCACTCCAAGTATCGTTTCTGTCGGGAAGCAGCCTCGAAAGGAATTATTCGTGCAGGTCTGCTCCTTGGCCGTTGCACCTTCGAAGAACCTGCCAACGCTGGCGTTTGCGCTGCGGCTGAACAATCTCATTTTTCTCCCTTCGAGTTACAGAATAAGCGCCGCCTGATATGATACCTGGCACCGTTTATCCTCATCAAAATCGAAAGGACGTCTTGACATAAAAAGTTGACCACATATTTGAATAACTATTAAAAGAATTTTTTCAACATGCGGGAACCGATATCAACCAGAGCTTATCAGTAGCTTTTGCCCAAAAGCTCATTGATCTCATCTCTAAATGATCTCAATGTCTTGATGTCATTTTGCGATATCAGATGAGATGAAATGTCTATCGCCGCCCGAATGCTTACCAGCATGGCATGAAGGATCATATTCCTTTTGTCTCTGTCCTTCTTGAGGTCCTCTAAAGAACACTGCTGATATCGTTCCCAGTCCTTCAAAGACTCGTCCAGTTCTCTGAGATTGGATAGCACTCTCATTTCAGGCTCTCGCCAGGAAGGCTTGATCAAGGAGATCGTACATGTACTTCAAGTCCAGGTACTCGGATATGAGATGGGCCTCATAATCAACTCTTCTCTCTCGATCTCTTTCCAATACTACTATCCCTTTGCTGATTACTTCATATTGAAAATAGGCCGGAGCATAATTGAGGATTCTGACGTCGAAATCAACTCCGGGCCGGATTCCCTGTTCAAGACTCCTGGCCGCCTTTTGAGAGAGCTTGAATCTTTGATAGGGAGGTTGCTCTTTGCATAGATGGATGGCAATATCAATGTCGTGAAAATCATCTCGCTCCAGAAAAGACCCATGGACATACGCCAGGTCGATCTCCTCAAATCCGTTCAGGATTAAGCGAATGCTCTCCTTGGTTTCATTCTTGTCCATCGGATGGCCCCATTAGCCTATGCATCCTTCTTGGTGATAAGATTTTCTTAAAGATCAATGCATTTAGGTCCATCACTCTCAAATCCCCCCATCCCAAAGTGCGGCCATTGATCAAGCCGCCTCCTCCCAGCTCAATGACCAGCCGAAGCCGGGAAAGGTTCCCCACTGCCAGATGAAATCACTGCCTCGCTTTTCCCGCCTTAGATCTTTGGCCTGGATTAGACGACGCAATTTTTGC
>RPOO01000069.1 GCA_003857025.1 Methanothrix sp. | reverse complement strand
TGTCATGTCTAGGGATTAATCTTGATCAAATTATCTATAAAGCTTTGGCGCGGGGCGAAACTAATCGATTTGAATTTCCTGCAGCCGCCCTCAAAGCAAATGCGGGTTATGAAATTAGCTTTTTAGCTGCTCAAAACGCGAGAATGAATGAAGAACGACTTGCATGAATGAGCGGAACGATCTGCATAGTGGGTGGCAGGTGATTTGCCAGAGGAAAGAGTGATTTACGGATGGCGAAAATGGTGGAATGCCGGCAAAATCAGTCTTCACGCGGCGAGACGTGACCGGCGACTACAATTAAGCTAATTGCTGCTGTTTGTGCTTGTCACATTTATCTTGCTTGCCCAAGGAGTTCCCAGAAGGCGAAAAGTTCCCGGAACTCTGGTCATCTGGGGATAATCGCCAATTGAGATCTGAGGGGATTCCCCAACTCCGGCAAGGTAGAACTGATCTTCAATGGTGACATTCTCGGAGTTATTGCTCTGGTAGAGATACTTGTTCATGACCTCGCCCGTGCCGCGCACTTTTCCCGCCGCCACCGTGCTCTCCGTGGAGCCCATCTGGTAGTCGGTGATGACTGTGCCGGTTCCTTCGACATTATGGACATAATCGATATCCACATCAGTTGAATACGCCAGGACGCCGCAATTCAATAACATTGCCATTATAGCCAAGACTGCGAGGATCTCTGCTTTTTTCATGATTTCTAAGCTTTGGTTTGGGCTTCGTCCTTATTTAAACCTGATGATAAAATTGAACGCGATTTTCCGGAGAAGATTATTATCGGATAAGCGCTTGAAAGACTGGTGACTGCGTATGGATTCAAACTCGAAATTTCCGCCGAAAAGCTCGCCGATAAGCCCCTCAATGAGCCATCCGATTGTTCGTTCAATCGATCCAACAATTTATTCTCCAATCGATTCTCCAATTGTCTCATCAATCGATCCAGAGATCGATCCATTTGCCAAACCCACTCTCAGCCAATTGGATGTGGCACCGACAATTGCAGCGGTTCTGAAAATTCGCCTTATCATTTCCGATGGCAGGGTCATCGACGGCATAGTCGATTGGGGCTGCAGAAATGTCGCGCTCGTCATAATCGATAGCTTGGGATATGATCTCTTCCGATGGTTGCAGCCTAAACTGACCTCTATTTCAGGGATTGCGGCCTGCGGACGACTTTTCTCCGCCGGAGCCCCGTCTCAGCACACCACGCCGGCCATTGCCTCCATACTCTCCGGCCTTCTTCCCGAGCATCATGGAATCTTCGACAAAGCCGGCGCGAAGGAATCGAGCATTCTCAGCCTGCCGGAGATAGCCAGCGCCGCCGGACTCAAGTCGGCGGTGATCATGGAGCAAAACGGCGCAGACGTCTATTCCGGCCTGATTGAGATTGCGGCAGGAGTCTCCGATAAGATGGCACCGGCACGCTTCGACCGCGAAGCATGTCGACTGACAGTGCAAGCGCTTTCCCGGAGCCCGAGACTCCTGGTGACATACTTCATCGGAATCGATAAGGCCGTGCATAATGGCGGCGGGCCTGCAGAGATCCGGGATGCAGCGCTGCTAATCGATCAATGCATGGAAAAAATAATCGCCGCAGCGGAAAAAGACACTCTATTTGTCATCTGCGGCGACCACCCCATCCATGCCGGACCGCTCAAGAGGACGGCGGAGCCGTACAATGTGGCCCTGATTTTAGGAAAAGCCGGTGCAAGAGCCCTAGCAGACTGAACCTACGATAGATTTAAATGCCGGTTGGCGGATAACATTGGCATAATGGATGAAGATCTCTCCGAGGTTTTTCAATTAATTGCAGAAGACTAACGCAGGCGCAGGTATCTCAAAGATATCGGCGACTGGTTGATTGATGAATACTTTGAGCTGCACCAAGCATCCTGAGCTACTTTTCCTGTTTTTACGTAACGATGTTTCTTAATTCAGATCAACCTGCAGCAACGTGGCCGTATGATATCTCGCCACAAACCATTTCACATAAAAAATTCTGCGCACAACATTCCTAAATTTATTTATGGAACTTCTGTAAGCACAATTACTCGTCGGAAAGAAAATCGATATACGTAAGACCTTGTGAAATGGTTTCACATCTGCAAATACCGCCAATACACTGAAAAAATGGGTTTACCGCTATCTATTCTAATGATAGTAATCGCCCGAAATTTCTTTTCACATAACATTATACTACAATTTCTGGATTCATTCCACTACTTGTGAAATACTATTCTGAATACTATTAGGGGTTTATTTTGGAAAATAAGCTAAATCTATAGTTTTTAGCCATTAACTACAACGCACAACTCTTGGAAAAGTTTATATACCACAATAACCAGGTTAGTATTGTGCCAGAAAGGAAACACAACCTGTCTGATCACATCATACGGGGATGAATAAAAGGGGCTATTCGTCTGAGGGGATGGATGAACCTTTCTAGTATCTCCTGACTGTAGGGGAAGCGCATAATAGTGAACATGTCTGGAGCAGAGGCTCTACTCTGTCGAGCGAATGCGTTCTTGGCAGTATGAAGTCGTTTTCCGGAGAGCGGTTCACTAGTGTTGCAAGCCATACGTCACCAAAGAAGGGATGACATAAGGGAGCAGCAATGAAGGGGATGCGGCGGTCCATAATCGGGCCAATGCAGCTAGAATGCCTGCACCACAATTATACGCTTCTTTCAGAGGGGTGGCACAAAGCGGGTAGCTAAGGGAGTGCATATCAGATCCGCAGATATCAGAGCGTGCCGCCGCTGCCGGGAAGGGACGGCCAGTGGCAGTAAAAAAATAGCGGTTATGATATCCGGGACAATTGGTTCGTCCATTATGCAACTCTGTCGGGAAGGGACGGCAGATAGCTGACGGATGTGCCATTGATCGGTTATGCGGAACCGATATGAAATGAGGGGTCAGGCTGTGAAAAGCGGCTGTGTGCCGGAAAGGGGCCGGTGCACAACTGTCATCTCTGCCTGAATTGACAACCGAAGGGATGGCACGAGAAATCGTGTGAAATGGATCGGATCGGCAAGAAAGGGAGTAAATCAAATTTGCCGGTCCGATCGAGGAAACCTGTAAATGGGGATAAGGGGAGATAAAAATATGAGGGGACATATCAAACTGTTTACGCTGCAGATGGCTCCAAGGAATGCACAGCAAGTGGCCAGATCCATGCCTGCTGAGAATTGCAGATTTCCATTGGGCCAGACCGAACCTGCACCATCAGATCGCATGATTTTGAAGGCACCGCTGTAGAATCTGCGATCGAATCCGCGCCCAGATGTGAATGACTTAAATTTGCAACGTATCCGACTGAAAACAACAGGCTGCAAAACGGAGTGGCAAGATGAGGATCCGGATTGAGATAGAAGACAAAGGACTCAAGTCATCTCATGAATTTGAATCACAGAATATGGATGGAGAGGCTTTGAGGGACAAGATCATAGGCTTTCTGTCCGCATCCGGTGTCTTCGAGGGTGTAGACGAACGGGCCAAAGCCACGACTTCAGTCCATGATTATAACAGCGGTGGAACGCTGATGGATCGGCTGGGGGATTTCATAAGATTTGAGTTCACCAGTACGTGGTTCACAACTCAAGAGCTGAGGGAGCGATATGAGACTGTGGCAGATGATATCAAGCTCAGCACCGTATCCACTTATCTCTCCAGAATGAATCGTGACGGCTTGCTGGATCGAAGGGGCAACAGAAATAACCGGCAGTACCGGCTGATCGAGAAGATCGAGCCGGAGATGGTCTCAGCGCAAAGTGTCCCGCGCCAAAGTGCTTATGATAAACGAAAAGTAGAAGGCAGATGGTAAAAGTTAGCTGACCGGGAGACGTTATCAGTTTCCCACCACCGTAGCATTCTTTAGAGCAATCTCTTCCGGTCATCTTCCCTGCCAAGCTTATGTATGTGCTCTTGCTATCTTATGGGATGTCTTTACTAACCTCATGGTCTGCCTTTTTGCCAAGCTCATCTACCCAGTCGGAAAAGACCAAATAGTCGAACAGATCCAAAGCAAGATCCTTGATTGATTTCATGAATTTCATGATATTCTCATTTCACACTCGCCAGGTATTTTCTGGTCAAATTCAGACAACGCATGGCCTGTGTGTTTTTCGGATCTAGATCGAGCACTTTTTGAAATGCCGGAATGGCATCATCAGACTGCTTGAGTGCCACTAAAACCAGGCCTTTGTTGTACCAGGCATCGACGTTTTTCGGCTGCAATTGTATGACTCTCTCAAAACATTTTTGGGCTTGGGGATACTCTCCCGTCTGGTTCAAAGCCAGGCCGAGGCCGAGCCACGCGGCAGCATCCTTGGGAGAAAGTGCTGTGGCGTTCTGGAAAGCGTTGGCCGACTCATTATAATTGCCCAGCAGGTATTCAACATTGCCGAGATTGTACCAGATATCCTGGCGAGACGAATCACTCTTTTTGGCCTTCTGCAAGCTCTTCGCAGCATCTTTCAGTCTTCCCATGCCTGCCAGTAAGATGCCTTTATTGGACAGAGCTGCCGCGTTGACGGGATCTTGGGCCAGCACATCGTCAAAACACTGCAAAGCGCCCGAGCCGTTCCCCAGAGCCGCCAATGCCAGCCCCTTGCCGGTCAGAGCATCAATGTCATGGGCTTTTAGAGCCAGAGATTTTTCAAAAAGCGGCAGCGATTTATTGAATTCTCCGATGGCGCAAAGCTCGTTTCCCTGGCCGAGATATGCCCGTGCCTCTTGCGGGCCAAAGGCCGCAGCCCTTTGATAGTATACAAGAGCTTTGCTGTGATCTCCTTGCAGGCTCAGCACGTCCCCCATTCCACATGATGCTCGATAGCTGTGCAAATCAAGAGCAATCGCCTGCTCGTAGCTATGCAAAGCATGCGTGAGATCCTTTTCGACAAAGAAGGCGTCGCCAATTCCCACCCGGGCAGCGGAGTTGTTTGCATCCAGTGCCACCACTTTTTCGAATAATTTGAGTGCCGACTTGCCGTCCTTCCAAGCGAGAGCCGCGTCTCCCGCACCAGTCAAAGCCTGGATATTTTTATCGTCATATCCAAGGACTTTTTTATAGCATTGCATTGCTTCATCGGCGCGATTGTTCCTGAGCAGAATGCCGCCTTTGCCGAGCAGTGCCCGCAGATTGCCCGCATCCAGGTCCAAAGCCCGATTGTAAGAGACAAGCGCTCCGGCAAGGTCATTCTTTTGCGCGTTCACGCTTCCCTTGCCAAGGAGTGCTTCGATATTATCCGGCTCTTTGGACAGAACGCTCTCAAAGTACGGCAAGGCATCATCCAGCCGACCTTGTTCAAGAAGGCAGTCGCCCTCGCCAAGCCGAGCCTCGATATTTTCCGGTTGCTGGGCGAGGACGGCTTCATAAGATACGATGGCTGCGGCGCAATCGTTCAGTAACCGATGCGAGTCTCCTCTTCCCATCAGGGCCCGGACGTTCTTCGGAGACCTTCTCAAGACGGCATCGTAAGATTTCGTCGAGGAGGCATAATCCTCTAAAGCATACTCGGCTCCTGCCTTTCCCAGCAGCAATGCCTCATCCGATGGGCTCTGGTTCAAAGCCGATTCATAAGACGCCAGAGCCTCTTCGTATTGTTTCAGCGCAAAGTTGGCGTCCCCCAAGCCTTGAAGGGCGGATGCATTCGTTTTGTCGATTTTCAGGACTTGCCTGAAGCATTCGATGGCCGCATCGTATCGTCCCATCTTTTGCAGGAGTTCGCCCTTTGCAAGTAGCGTCAATGGGTTCTCGGCATCCAGCAACAAAGCCTCCTGGAAGCTCTGCAGAGAATCATCATAATTTTGCAGTTCCTTTTGTGCAGTTGCTTTGCCTATCCAAAGGGTTGCATTCTTCGGGTCCAGGCGCAGTGCGGACTCAAAGCATAACAGTGCCATTCTATGCTTTCCCAGCATTGTCTGGACCTTTCCCTTGATCGCCCAGGCCTCGACATTAGACTGATTGTTCTCCAAAGCATGATCGAGAGAACCGGCCGCATCCTGAAGGCGGCCAAGCATCAAGAACGCTCGCCCCTTGCCCAGCCATGCATCCGAGTTTGATTCGTCAAGAGCGATGGACTTATTGAAGCTCTCCAGCGCAGCAGCAAGCGAGCCTTTTTGGATCTGTTGCCTGCCTTGATCCAGATAATAACCGGAGTCGCTGCCCTTATCCGGTTGGCTGGAATTGGTCTGGGCATCTTTTTTTGCCTGGATGGCAGAGCGCGCCTGCTTTTTTCCTGCCGAGGCAGAAATGCTTTCGGGCGAGACGACCAGGGCCGCATTGTAGCTCGATAAAGCATCAGAAAAGAGGTTCCGCTTCATGAACTGGTCGCCTTGAGCCACGAGAGAATCGACTTTGCCCTGCAATGCATCCTGGTTGGCCGGATCGAGCACCGAAGCATTTTCAAAGAGGGCGGCGGCCACAGCCGCGTCGCCGCTTTCCAGCGCACTGCGACCTTTCTTGGCAAGAATCTCGGCTTTCTCAATTCGTGCCTCTCGATTTGCCGGATTTATCCGTAGAGCCTTATCACAGCATAACAGGGCTTCATCCAGCCTGCCAAGGCCCTCCAGGGAGCGGCTCTTTCCATTCCAAGCAACGACGCTGATAGGATCAATAGCCAGAGCTGCCTCAAAGCTCTTCAGGGCCTCGGAGTAATTGGAATTTTCCAGGGAGGAGTTTCCCATGCCCTGCCATGCAGCCACTTCTCCCACCGCGATCGCTGCCTCGGTTGCGCCGGATTTTGAGGCATTCTCAAAGTTTGCCAAGGCATCGGCATAGTCTCTCTTCTTCAGGGAGATATTGCCTTTGCCGATCCACGCGCCTGACAGGCTGCCGTCCAAAGACAGCGCCCTGTTGTATGCTTGGATGGCATCCTCGCGGTCTCCGTCCAGCTCGCTCGCCCGGGCGGCATGAAGCCAAAGTTGTGCGTCCTTTGGACTGTATCTCAGGGCGTAATCAAAGCAGATCCTCGCCATCTTGTATCGGCCAAGCCCAACCAGCGCTTCACCCTTGTCCTTCCACGCCTCTACATTTTCCGGATCGGCTTTGATGGCGCGCTCGAATCTATCGGCTGCCTCCTGGAAGCTGCCCTGCCTGAGAAGTGCCTGCCCTTCCTCCAGCAAAGAGGCCGAGCCGTCCAGAGCCGAGGCCGAAGGCAGGATTGCAGCGATCAGGGCGCTAAAGGCCAGAACCAGAGCTAAAACGCCCAATAACCCTGGCTTTGGGCCTTGCAGATCATAATTCATTGTCTTGATACCATCCTCGTTACGCGCAAACATTATGCTCAACCATGGAGCTATTCGAAGCTAATATCAGTAACGCAAGACTCTCGCATTCTCCAAAATTTCTCAGGTCACTCCAGTCTTGCCATCATTCAAATCATGCGTTCTCTCAAATCTTGCCATCTCCCAAATCTCGCAAGTCTCTCAAATCATTTAAATTATCTTGGGCTTTTTATGCATAAAAATCTGGTGCGGGGTAAATTTAAATTTTTCCGCTTGCGGATCCCATGCCGGATCGCTCGAACAGCTCCGCAACCTCTCTGCCCTCTGCGAAGGCCAGAGCGTGCGCTGCTGCATATTCTTTCGCATCTTCGATGGAAAGTGCCTTGCCCGTTTTGCCGTCCAGCATCTCACACATGACTATCACCGGGATGATTCCCGCCTCTCGCGCCAGGATGATGGACAGCTCCGTCTGGCCACGCCGATCTCTCAGCAGCCCGGGAGCCGTGCGCAGCAGGGGAACATGCCCAGGCGAGCGAAATTCTGCACCGAAACTCACAGAGTCTCCGGCAAGCGCCTTTTGGGAAATCACTGCCAATTCCCGGATGGTAAGGGCACGGTCGATATCCGTAATGCCGGTATATGTTTTCCGGTGGTTGACCCAAAGCGAGAAGGAAGATTTTGTGTCGTAAGGGATGTCGCCATCTCGCTCGTAGATGGATTTGATGGCCTCAAAGCCGCTTCCGAAAGTGCTGACCTGTTTCAAGATGTCTGCAAAATAGGGCAAGCCCAGGATCGCGCAGGCATTTGGGTCCAGCGCCACGCAGATCAGGCCACCGGCATCTCTTCTCATCTGAAAAACCAATTGCGGGGTGATGAACTGAGCTGCAACCATCAGATCAGTTTCTCGTTCCCGGTTATCAAAATCGTAAAGCAGAATGGCCTCTCCGGCAGCCAGTGCCCTTATGGCGTCATTGATCATCGAAGAATCACCTCGACCGGATCTCCATCGGCCAGGCGCAGCACGTCTCTCAGGCGAACGGGGGCCAGCACTTCTATTAGATTGGCCGGGTAGTTGCTGCGCTCAGGCCTGACGACCGCAGCCTCAATCCCGTTGACTGCAATCCTGTAGCACTTGCACTCCCCAAAGGTCCTGCCCTCATCCCGGAAGCCCTCGATCTTGATCGCCTGCAAACCGGAGGGCACAAATGGCTCGTCCAGCCGGATATTGAACGTCCCGGCAAAGGGCTCGAAGCCCAGCAGACAGCGAAACTGCTCGCTGTAGCCTTCACGAGATATGTAATACTGACCTTCGCCAAGGCCCCCCACGACCACGCCGCGAATCATATGGGGGTTGCCATGCTCGAAGATCCTTTTATAATCCTGGTACTCGGCCTGCAAGAGCAGCATTCCTTTTTCTGTGATCTTGACTTTTTGGCCGGTTCCGATAATAGTGCGCTTGATGCAGCCTTCTTCCTCCAGCGAGCATAGTCTCCGTGCCGCTGTTTGAGGACTGGCTCCGAGCTGCGAGGCCAGAGCGGATGACGAAACAACAATCTGCTCCTGCAAAGCGCCATTCAGCGCCAGATGCTTCAGAGTAACGACGTCCATTGAAAAGATCCTCTCATTTTTGAGATGATAACCAATTATGGTATGACTGGATATATCAAATATTAAATCCTTTTGCAGCGTTGCGGCATTTCTGCGTTGCAGCTTATTAAAATCACACTCATTCTTCCTGAAGCTTCTTGGGATCATGATTGCAGGTCTAGCCGCCAAAGTGCGGTCTTCCGGCAAAAAAAGAGACCAAGCCCTCATTTTTCCAAACCGATGTCCTGCATATATTCATAACCCAAGTAGCGCAGGATTTTGGCTCGATTGTCTCCGATGAGTGCTTTTTCGTTTGCCAGGATTCCTTTTATCAAGGGCACGATCTCTCTTGAGCCATCCCAGTTGTCCTTAAGGATTTCATCAGTTCCCGCTTCCCGGCTCACCCGATCCGCTACCAGCGCGCAAAGGAAGATGTCATCCAAATACCCGTATGGTCCGTAGATCTCCTCGGGCATGACATCGTAGGGCAGAACAAAATAGGCGACAGCAGCAATGACCATCGGCCTCATGCGGCCCGGCAGCCTGGGGTCGTCCAAGACGTTCGTAAGGAGCCTGTAGAGCGCCGGTGCTTGGAAGATCAGGTCGTCATGGCAGCCCTCGTAGGCGGCGATGTTCTGCTCCAGCCATTTATCGAACGAAGTCATATCGAGTTCATTCTATCTATCTGCAACGATAATAAGATTATCTTCAAGATTATTCTTGGCTGTGCCGTTTAGCTGGAGCGCGCGGCGGGGTTTTGAAATCGGTTCGCAGTTGAACGACCAAGTTTGCGAATAGTGCTTTTTTTTAAAAAATCTCTCTTGCGGGCATCTTGGCTCACTGGAGAACGGTCGCGACTTGGCGTCGAGTGAGCGAATAAGGACAGATGAATGAATCGAAGAGTGGACGGGAATCCGGCTTGGGGCTGGTGATCAAACATTCTTAAAAGCCCTCTCCAAAACATTTTTTCACTACAAACTCAAACTACTGCATAATGAAGCTCCAAATAACTATCAGCGGCCCAAAGGTTCACGATGTCGGCTACAGGCAATTCTTGATGAACGAGGCCCTCGCGGCAGGAATCAGGATGTTCGAGGCGTACAATATCGAAGGAGAAAACGGGCAGAAAGTTATGATTCTGCTGGATGGCGGCGACGGCGAAGTGCAGGCGTTCGAGAAGGCAGCAAAGATCAAACATCCGGCAAAGGCGGTCGTTTCTGTTGTCGCATCAGAGAGCTTTGGCGGCCAGGTTATGCGCGTGGGAGAATTCGCCCAGATCTTCGCGGCCATACAGCTAGGCAGGACGATTCCACTTCTAACCGAGATGAACGACGAGATAAAAACCATCAAGGAGGATGTTAAGGAATTGAAGTGGAGCGTGAAGGACGTGGATGGAGAGGTAAAACAGATGAATGAGAACGTAAAGAGTTTGACGGGAATGTAGCCGAAACCCGTCTCATCATCGGCAAAAGGTGCTTTTGGGCCTGCAGCGCTATTTTCCAATAGTAATATAATAAATAGCAAGATATATTAAAATAACTTATTTTATAAATATCAATCTTGCAGGCTAATTTTAATACTGGAAAAAATTAAATATAAGTAGTGACTAAAGCATCATTTGTCAGGATTCGATGCAACGTCAAGATTCGGAGCAGCATTGGGATTTGATGCAATATCTTGATTCGGTTTGACGGATCTCCGGCAGGTGCAGATCAATGATCAATAAAAGGGCTCAAGTTGCATGGATGCTTTTCCTATGCTTATGTCTATTGTCAGGAACGTCTCTGGGAAATGCCGTAGATTCAACGAGCGCCCATAATAATTACAGAGAGCTGCAATCAAATCTCGACAATTTCAAGGACGAGGCATCGAGAAGCCATCCCGATCCGGTCCGTGTATCATCACAGGGCATCCATTCCGGTCTCTTCGGTGATATGCTCACCCAAGACCCAATTGATGAAAAAATTGTCATGAACGGCAGCCATTCTCGGGAACAGGTGAAGGACCTTGTGGCGATGAATACCGTCGCGCAAAGGGACATCTCTTGCGACGATGTTCAGATAAGCAACTTGGAGGATCAAGGCAACTCGATGAACATCGAGATTGCCGGAAACGGGCAAAGTGAATCGGGTGCTATGGCAGGATTTGGCCCTAACGACGATCTTGGAGATGCCATTGAAAAGAAAGTGGATGCAGCAACGGCTTCTGGCTTAAATCGCGCCGTCCAGGACAGCTCCGGGTCATCGCGATATCTTAGCAATAATATGAATATTGACGTTCACGGCATAACGGTCACAGCCACTAACACCGTGCCGGGAGGAAATGCCATTGCCACATCCAATATAAAGATCGAGCCTGTGCAAATTATTATGAATCCATCCGAGGTTAGCGAAAAATTAAAGTGAGTCAGATATGCAGGCCCTCCTCATCACTCAAGCGGAATACGGCATATTGAAGGCCGATATTCTGGGCCAAAGCATGGTCTGATTTGAAAAATATTTCACCAGATATTGTCGACAGTGATGAGCTCTGCATACTTACCCACAAACTATCTTGATCAAGTGAAAAATCCGCAGCCAACCGCGACAAAGACAAACGCCAGAACCATTGTAATCGTGGATGCCAAGGCCGTAATAAGAAGATCGCCATAAGGCAAGTCAATGTCCGGCATAATGCATTGAATGGATTCATATCTAGATAATTGTCACAGAACATTCTCTCAGTAATTTTGAACCGAACAACTTTATCATTGATATCTCCTAATTACCGACACTATGAACTCCTTTTCATAGAATTATTATTCAATAATACTAATCTCAAACCAAATTATTCTGAACGCATACAAAAACGAGAACCGTTCGCTTCTAACGTTGTCGGAATTCGAACCCAGATTGCGGGGCGGATGAATTATTTTAACCGATTACAGTCATTCACTCGGAAGGAAATTCTGTTGCGGGATAGCAACATATTTAATATATTCAAACATATTACTAGTTAGAAGGATCTCATCCGGTATGTGATAGATATGGTCTCGAAGTTATTCCTGCATCTTGTCTTGGGCTTATTGGTTCTAGCGGGTGGGATTAATGCAACGGAGCCGCCCAGTTTGCCGGCAAACATCACCGATCGTGCCAACATGAGCGGCATGAATATGGCCGGAATGAACATGAGCGGCATGCACATGAACCAATCGGACCTCCGGTTCGCAAATCTGAGCCGCGCCAATCTAAAAGATGCATATTTGAAATCGGCCTGGCTGAATGATGCCGACCTCACAGATGCGGACCTAACTAATGCCGATCTTACCGGCGCATTTCTCGACAATGCCGATCTGCAGAGATCTGATCTGACAGGATCGATTTTAGTAAATGCTAAAATTTCCAAAACAAAACTCAATAACGCTCGTCTGATCAAGGCGGATTTAACCAATGCTGACCTATCCGACTCTGATCTCTCTGATTCCGATCTTACCGATGCCAGGCTTTTCCGAGCCGACCTGAGCGGATCTAAGCTTCGAGGCATGTACCTATTCGGCGCCAACCTCATTGGTGCACATGTGAGCTGGGCGGATTTGAGCGAAGCTTTTCTCTCTCGGGCGCAGCTGTCCAGGGCTGAGCTTTACAGCACCAATCTTAATCATGCCGATCTTAACGGTGCAGATTTTACCAGAGCTTATCTCATGAGATGCAATTTAACCGGCGCAATCCTGGATTCGGCCAGTATGGCATACGCTGATTTAACGGAGGCGGACCTCAGTGATGCCAGGCTGCTGCGAGCTGGATTGCAATATGCGGACCTGACGCGATCCGACCTTTCCGGTGCGGACCTTTCAGATGCAAAAATGGACTCAATTCGCCTGGTAAGTGCAAAGATGAGAAATGCCAAGCTTGACCGGGTGATGCTTCGACAAATTGATCTTCGAGGAGTAGATCTCAAAGAGGCATCACTCAAAGGGAGCAGCTTGGATATCGTCTACTTAACCGGCGCCAATTTGAGCGGGGCAAACCTCGAAAATTCCCAATTAACTCAGGTCGAGTTGACCGGAGCCAATCTCAAGCAAGCCAATTTGAAAGGCATCATTTATGACCAGTTCACGCTTTACTCTCTAGCAAAAGCAGATCTTGTAGGCGCAATCATGTCTGATAAGCTAAAGTCGGACCTTCAGTTATTGGATGCAGGAGCATCACCTGAAACGGATAGATAGAAGCGGAAGAGAAATCACAATTCACACATTGCGTAGAGAATTGACGGCTCCGCTGCTTGCTACAATCAAGCAAGCGAGTACTCTGCAGGACTGCGGCTATCTCCCGGCTGCTTGAAGCCGCCACCAACATGCACATGCTGGCAGCCATATACGAAAGCTGAAGCAAGAGCAAATTAGTGAACTCCTCCCACGGCCTGAAGGCTGGGGCTTCCCTGCTGTTTCTTCATGGTAGTGGATCATCGCCCTCTGGCTCCTCGACCGTTTTGCGGGAATTTTCGGTTTCCCCTT
>RPOO01000068.1 GCA_003857025.1 Methanothrix sp. | reverse complement strand
AGACCATCGGCGTCAGCGTCTCCGTCAAGGACGAGGCACTCTTGAAGAAGATCGCCATCACCGCCATGACCGGCAAGGGCTCCGGCACCGCCCGCGACGACCTGGCCGATCTGACTGTGCAGGCCATAAAAGCCGTTGTCGATGCGGACGGCAGCGTCGATACCGACAACATCACCGTAGAGAAGAAGGTCGGCGGCGGCATCACCGACTCTGAGCTGGTTCACGGCATGGTTATCGACAAAGACAGGCTGCACCCCAATATGCCAAAGAAGGTCACTGGTGCCAAGATCGCACTGCTCAACGCAGCCATCGAGATCGAGAAGACCGAGGTTGACGCCAAGATCGAGATCACCTCGCCCTATCAGTTGCAGGCGTTCCTGGACCAGGAAGAGTCCATGCTCAAGAACATGGTAGACAGCGTCACCAAAACCGGCGCCAATGTCGTCTTCTGCCAGAAGGGCATCGATGACCTGGCCCAGCACTTCCTGGCCAAGGCCGGAATCTACACCGTGCGTCGTGTCAAGAAGAGCGACATGGAGAAGCTGGCCCGCGCCACAGGCGGCAGAGTTGTCACCAGCATCCACGACCTGACTGCCAAGGACCTGGGCAAGGCTGGCATTGTCGAGGAGAGAAAGATCGGCGACGAGAAGATGACCTTCGTCGAAGAATGCGACAATCCAAAGTCCGTTTCCATCATCCTGCGCGGCGGCACCGAGCACGTTGTGGATGAGTTGGACAGGGCTATGGAAGACGCACTACGCGTGGTCGGCGTCGTTGTCGAGGACAAGATGCTGGTTCCAGGCGGCGGTGCACCCGAGGTTGAGCTGGCACTGAGGCTTCGCGAGTACGCCGCAACCGTGGGTGGCCGTGAGCAACTGGCCATTGAGGCATTCGCTGATGCTATGGAAGTCATTCCCAAGACCCTGGCCGAGAACGCAGGATTAGACCAGATCGATTGCCTGGTAGCCCTACGAAGCCAGCATGAGAAGGGCGTCAAGAGCGCAGGATTGGACATGGACACCGGCGAGCCGGTGGATATGCTGAAGATCGGCGTAGTCGAGCCTCTGCGGGTCAAGACCCAGGCCATCAACAGCGCAGCCGAAGCGGCAGTCATGATCCTGAGGATCGATGACGTCATTGCCTCCAAGTCCGGCGGACCGGGCGGCATGCCTGGCGGAATGCCCGGCGGCATGGGTGGCATGGGCGGAGATGACTTCGAGTAAGCATCTCTCTTATCCTCCTTTTTTTGCTGGCCACCAGGGTTTTTTCAGCTTATTGATTTTGAATTTGAATTCAGATGTCCTTTGATTTGTTTCTCAATTTGCTTGCCGATTTGCTAATTGCGTGATTATTCTGCGGCGTCATTTTTTCTGCAGGCTCCAAGCACCAAAAGCAAAAGGATTATCATCTTTACTTGAGATAACGGCTGAGGATGGAACGAAAGCTTTTGATAAAGGGCAAGGTCAAGGAAGCATACGATTTAGGCGATCGATTGGAGTTCAAGTTCACAGACAACATCTCCGTCTTCGACAAGGTCATTCCCAGCCTAATTCCCTTTAAGGGTGAGACCCTCTGCCGGGAGGGCGTTTACTGGTTTGAGAGAGCCGCCAAGATGGGCATCAAGAGCCACTTTTTAGAGTATCAGCCGCCAAGCGGCATGCTCTGCAAAAAGGTGGACATAATCCAGCCAGCCAAGATCACCCGCCAGTCCAATAACTATCTCATTCCTCTGGAGTTCATCTGCCGCTGGTATGTGGCAGGCTCCCTCTACGACCGGGTGAAAGAAGGCAAAGTCCTGGCCAAGGATCTGGGCTTTCCTTCCGGCCACACCGTCACCTCCGGCGAGCAATTGCCTGAGCCCTTCATCGAGGTCTCCACCAAGCTGGAAAAGACCGACCGGCTGCTGAATAAGTCTGAGGCCCTGCAGATCGCCGGACTCACGCCCCAGGAATACGACGATGCAAGAGAGGTCGTGCTCAAGATCGATGAGGACATCGGCAGAAGCGTCGCCTCTCGCGGCCTGATTCATGTGGACGGCAAGAAGGAACTGGCTTTCGACGAGAATCGGCAGATCATGGTCGTCGATGTGTACGGAACGGCGGACGAGGACCGCTTCTGGGACAGGGCCCGCCATGAGCAAGGCGAGTTCGTGGACCTGAGCAAGGAATATGTGCGCCAGTACTACCGCAAGACTGGCTACAAGGACCAGCTCTACTCCGAACGCGAGGCGGGCCGCGCCGATCCGCCCATACCTGCTCTTCCCCCAGAAGTGATTGAAGAGACCGGCAGGATTTACATGAAACTCTTTGAGATGATAACAGGAGAGAAGTTCAAGCCCGCGAGTGCGAAGTGAAAGGCAAAAGGAAACGGCATGAGCAAGTGACCTGAATGCATGACTGAGTGCATGGCATGAATCGGACGCCGAAGGCTCCGGATTCAATGCGCTCCCATTTCATTTCAGCGTGCATCCATTCAAAGTGCATCCTTCGTTTCCCCCTCCAATGCATGTCCTATTCAATTCACGGTATCCTCTATCAGGGGCCAAAAAAGAAAAAGAATATATCCGAATCCCTCTATCTTGTTGTGGGGATATCGGTTATAAACTCTAAAAATATATGGAAATGATATCATGAAGAAATTATTACTTGTTCTTATGTTGCTCGCAGCTGTCGCCATTTCGGGCTGCACGGATAAGAGCCCGAGCGGAAATGGCAGCAGCGGCGGCGCGGAGAAGAGCGTTGGCGAACTCAAGACCCTGGCAGTTAAGTCTGCAGAGGGCCTGAATTCTTACAGCTTGAAGAGTTCTGCATCTCAGACCTTAGTTCTCAACGCTGTGGGCATCAATGACACTCTCGAGAACGCCACAACGGTCAAGCAGAGCGTCGAGACCCTCGCCTCCGTGAACCTTTCCGGCTTCGAGGCCGGTGCCAGCGGCTCGACCACAAACGAGATTTTGCTGCCCGGCAAGCCTGCAAATTCCAGCACCACCCAAGCCAATGTGTACCAGATCGGCAACTCAACCTACGTCAAGGGCGAGGACGGAAAATGGACACATCTCCAGGACCCGCGAACTGCTGAGGAGATCTGGGGCCAGGGCGATAACAACCAGGTCAGGGCTCTTGCAAATACCTTCAATGTCTCTCAGGCTGAGATCGTAGGCTCGGAGAGCATCGAGGGCGTGGACACTTACAAGCTGAAGGTCATAACAGGGAATGCAGAATCCGAGAGCCTGTACAACGCCGCTTTCAGCATTGCCGCCCAGCTGACTCAGTATCCCATGCTCATGCCTTCCATCAACAGGTCTGAACTGAATGCCACCGGCTCCATAGAAAAGCTGGTTTGGATCTCCAAAGAGAACTATCTGCCAGTGAAATATCAGAGCAGCATGGCATTCGAGATGACGCCTGAGATCATCGCGGGCCTTGACCCCAACACCGGAGAGATGAAGATGTTCAACCAATCGGTGCGCCTGGGGAAGATTTCGGCAGTTATCGATACCTCGGATATTTATTATGACTTCAACAAGCAGGCTAAGATAACGCCGCCCGCAGAGGCTTTAGAGGCCCCGGCAGTCACTCCGACTTCGGCAACAGCCTCCGCTGCAACCTCTGCCGCAACCCCGGCTTAGGCTGAAGCGTCGAGAGCGGTCTATGTCGGAAGAACTAAAACGGCTTTTCCTTCGGGAGAAGCCCGTTTTAGCAATTTTAGCCATCAGTGAATTGAAACCGGCCTACGCCGCAGTCATTGCCAAAAGGATTGATTCCACTTTTCCTCATACCTCTGCCATAATCACGGAGCTTGAGACGCACGGCCTGATACAATCTCGCCTGGACGGCAGAATCAGATATCTGGAATTGACCGATCGCGGCAAGGCTATCGCCAGAGCACTGCATGATCTCACAAGCATCTTGCAGCGGCCCGATGCCCTCATATTGAAGCTGGGGCGGCTGCGGGAGATGGCGGAGCCGCAGGATGGCACGGCCTCTGCCCTGAGACTGGGACCACTACGCCGGGATATTGCTAAGCTGAAGGGACAGGGAGATGCAGAGCTGGAAAAGGCTGCATCGGATTTGGACAGCCAGATTGTCGATGCGCTGGAGAAAATGGTGATCAGATAAATCTTGAACCTAACCTGCTTGGTTTGCTTGATATGTCCTGCTCGGCTAAATCTACGTGGGTCCGGCATTATGTAGGAAGCCCTGCATCTTTTGGGGCATGGGAGGAAGTCACCGGAAGATCTTCACGATCCACCACTCGCTGAACCTGATGCTGCGATCGTTCGTCCAGATATGTCCCACAATCTCCAGCCGAATTCTCTCTTCCCAGGGAATTAGCTTCACCAACCAACTCGGCTTAGTGGCAAAGTACTCCTCGGGATTGGGCTTGTATTTCTTCAGCTCCTCTATCACTCTGGATGCGGCCCACGAGCTATCGCGTTTGGCTCGCTTCCAGTCATCTTTGGAGAAAATGACCACAACATCCAGAGGGCTTTCTATACTTTCTGTAGTGCTATGCATCTATTGTTCAACGCCTTGAAATCTTATCGCGGGGCAGTAGTCAGGATCGCATATACGATTGCATATTATTAGTGATCCGGATTTGAGTGCATCGTCTTTATGGACCAATGCTGTGCATCTATCTTTATCCACATATCGCTCTATTCATATCCCTTTGTCCACATGTCGCGAGACCGTGGCAATTAGCCTGAACAAGGAACAAGCTGCAATGTCCTAAATTCTCGGGGCAGCAATATAATTTAGCCTTCTTTAATAGGCCGCTTGAGTCAAGACACTAGCTCAATTTTTCCTCATCTCTTGCATTTTTTTAATTAGCACAAATCATTATGTTTTGCTATTCTGCAGAATAACGCGCATTATTGGATTCATTTTAATGCGAAACATCTTGATAACTTAAAATCAAAATTACGAAAGTTTTATCAGCATTCATGGTTACATCAGTAATATGGCCGGTTGTTCCGGATGAGGCTTAAAGATGGGACGACGAAATAAGCTGGAGATACTCGGCGGCATTCTCGATATCTGCAAGTCAAATGGATCGAGTAAGACACGGATAGTCTACCAGGTAAACCTCAATTTCAAGAACGCAGGGTCATATCTCGAATGGCTGACAAAGCGAGGATATCTAGTGAAGGAGAATCGGAACTACAAGACGACTCAGTCGGGCCTTGAGTTGCTGCAAAATCTCAATGATGTGACATCCTTAATAAATGACGATTCGGATAAAGAATTGGCTGATAGCCTCCAGTAACTGACGTTTGCTGCTATCCAAAATCATCCCGAATTCTCTTACTTGAGTCCGCCCTGTAATAATTTCGAGCCAAATGCCGTTCCGCTAATCCTATTGTTGATGATGCCTTCTCTTGAAAGCTTCTATTTGGGCATGCCCTGGTAAATGCAATAAAAAGCAATCGCAATTGCAGAAAATGAGATTATGGCTATTGTTAAGAAGTTCAGCAGTTCTCTCCCAATCACTGTCTACCGAAAAGCTGGATTATTTTATAAACTATATGAATGGGCGGTACAGTTTTAGCTCGTAGGATTGCGAAGGACGGATATCGCTGATTGCAGGTGTGCGAGAGTTTCGACGAGTTGTCGAAACTGCGGGAAGTCCCCTTCCTTTAGGGCGGGAGCGTTCACCTTTGACTCAATTTTAACGGTCCTGCGTTACAGGCGATAATTGGCCTAGGAATTCGAATGTTCGAAAAGGGAGGGATAGATCCGGGTGATTGGGAGGAGAGGAATTATGGCCTTCCCGGATCTTAAACTTACGTTTGAATTTATGCTAGATATAGACGATTGCATTAAGCCGATCAGTCCAATTAATGGCGACTGCGCTTAGTTCATCTTCAGAATCGGATTTCAGAGAATCCATAGGTCTTCGATCCCATTATTTCGAGCATTTCGGGCCACGGGAAATACACAATTTATAAAAATATCAAGTGCTTTCACTCCATTTGAAGCGGCTCGCGCCTTTCTGCCGGGCGACGCTTGTCCGCATTGACACAAAGTTTTTATCTGAATAGATTACGACTACCAAAAGGTTTTTCGCCAAGGAACAATATTGCCTTGTTCGAGCAAGAGGACGATCAATTTGACTGGGGCAACGGGTAATTACCATGGCCGAAGCTTGAGCGATGCGATCGCCGTCGCCTCCTCTATCCTTATTTTTTATGGTATATTGCTTATTTTTTTTAAGGACAATTCGTTCTATCTCCCCATAAGTGACTTTATTATCGTCATGTCGAGCACTCTTGCCGCTCTTAGCCTGATGAATGCAGCGTTGCACTCCGAAGGAGAGAGCCGGAGAGCATGGACGATATTGGCGCTGGCCATGTATTTCAACACCATGGGAGAGGCGGCCTGGGCCTTCGTCGAGATAATCATGCGCCAAAATCCGTTCCCTTCGATCGCGGACATCGGCTATCTCCTGTTCTATCCGCTGTTTGCCGCCGGCATTCTCCTTCTTCCTGACGTGCCGAGCGATCCTCGTGAAAGGGCTAAAACCATTCTGGACACGGCTATTATGCTGATCGCGGCCACATTGGTCTCCTGGGTATTTCTGATTGCGCCCATTGTCGCCTCAACCGAGGTAATCGGCCTGGGTTCGGTCGTCTCTGTGGCCTACCCAGTCATGGATTTGATTCTATTTTTTGCCTTAGTCGGGTTGCTCTTCAGAAACCTTGAATCCCATCGTCGCGCGCCTATTCTTCTATTGGCTTCAAGCATGGTGGCGCTGTTGATTGCAGATGCGATCTACAATATCCAGACAGAACAAGGAACATACGTATCAGGTGGTCTTCTTGATGCCGCCTGGCTTGTGGGCTATCTGCTCATGGGCTTGGCCGGTATCATGGAGGCGACCGCTATGCCATCTCGTGGAATGGATTCGTCCGTTCCTCAATACAGCAATCGAGCCACTTGGACGCACTACGCGCCATACCTGGGTGTGGGGGCGGCATTTTTCATCCTTATTTGGGGAAACGAATTATCGCTCCATATCAATGATTATCAGCTTGCCGTAGCAGCAGGGCTCATCATCGTGCTTATGTTCTTGCGCCAGAAGATGGCATTCGACGAAAGCAATCAGCTCTACCTGACGACGATATCGGAGGTCGAGGAACGAACACTCGCCGAGGGACGCTTGCGTGAGAGCGAAGAGAAATTCCGATTGCTGTTCGAGAGATCTGCGGACGCGATGCATCTCCTGGACGACGGCAAGTTTGTCGACTGCAATAGTGCCGCTCTGGAGATGATGGGCTTTTCTTCCAAAGAGGAGCTATTGGGACGCCATCCTTCATCGGTGTCTCCCAAATTGCAGCCCTGTGGCAGAGAATCTCAGGAAATGGCCGATGATTTGATGAAAATCGCCTTTGAAAAAGGTACGAACCGATTCGAATGGATTCATGTCCGATCGAGCGGCCAGGAATTCCCGGCCGAAGTCACCCTTACGGCGATTCCCTGGAAAGGCAAACAGATCCTCATTACAATATTGAAAGATATTACTGAGCGAAAAGATGCAGAAAAAGGGCTCCTAAACTCCAGGGAATTCCTCAACAAGATTGTGGACTCTATCGGGGACCCTCTCGTTGTGAAGGACGATCAACACAGATTAATCATGGTTAATGATGCTGAATGTCGTTTGACAGGCCACGGTCGCGAGGAAGTCCTCGGGAGGACCGATTATGGATTCTTCCCTGACGAGCAAGTGGACATCTTCTGGGAGATGGATGAGCTAGTTCTAAAGACAGGAAAAGAGAACGTAAACGAGGAACAAATCACTGATGCTCTGGGAAACACTCGAACGATCATCACCAAGAAGACGTTATTCAAAGATGCATCAGGAGATAAGTTCATTGTTGGAGTCATCAGGGATATAACCGATCGAAAGGTGATGGAGGAAGCTCTGCGCAAATCCGAGCAGGAGAAGGCTGCAATACTAGGCGGCCTTAAAAAGGTGTCTGTTGAATACCTTGATCCCCAAATGCGCATCATATGGGTGAACGATCCAGTAAAAAAGCATCTGGGATTGTCTCAGGATGAGATCGGGAAAAAGAAATGCTTCGAGATCCTTCAAGGCATCAATGAGCCCTGCTCCGGATGCACTGCGAAGAAATCTCTTCAAACCGGCCAGTCCGAGGAGGGCGAGCTGGTCACCCCCGACGGCAAGACATGGCTGTCACGCAGCAGTCCCATCAAAGATGCAGAGAATAAGGTTGCTGGTGTGGTTCATGTAGCTTTGAACATCACGGACCGCAAGAAGGCTGAGAGCGCTCTCAAGGAGTCGGAGCGGCTCCTCGGCAGCATCATTAATTTCTTGCCGGACGCAACTTTTGTTATCGATAAGAACGGGAAAGTCATATCCTGGAATCGGGCCATCGAGAAGATGACCGGCATCAACGCGGAAGATATCTTAGGGAAGGGCGATTATGAGTATTCAATCCCGTTTTATAGCGAGAGAAGACCTGTGCTTATCGATTTGGTGCAAAAATACGAATCCACTTCTGCTGCGATATACGAAAACATGAAGCGAGAGACGGACGGATCGCTGGTGGGTGAAGCCTATACCACGATGCTGAATGGGTGCGATGTTTATCTTTTAGGAAGCGCGTCGGCTCTTTATGATTCGGATGGAAACTTTTGGGGCGCAATAGAGTCCATTCGCGATATCACCTCCAGAAAGCGAGCCGAAGAGGATTTGTTGCGGTCCAAGGAGCGGGCCGAGTCGGCAACCAGGGCCAAGACCGAGTTTCTGGCCAATATGAGCCATGAGATCCGAACGCCCCTGAATGCCGTCATAGGTCTGACCGGCCTATTGCTGGAAGAAGACTTAACCGAAGTCCAAAAGGAGCATGTGGAGATAATTCGGAGCAGCGGAGACGCGCTTCTGGATGTCCTGAACAACATCCTCGATCTCTCCAAGATCGAAGCCGGGATGATTGACCTGGAACGGGAGCCGTTCGAATTAAAGAATTGCATTGAATGGGCTATAAGCCTCGTGGCAGCTGACGCCAAGATGAAGGGCCTCGACACAAGGATTGGGATTGATGATGATACCCCCGCGATAGTGCTGGGGGATCCTACAAGGCTCCGCCAGATTCTCATCAACCTCCTGAACAATGCCGTCAAGTTCACCGAAAAGGGCGAAGTGACGGTCCTGGTCTCATCTCGCCCGCTCGGCGACGAGAGCGGACGGCATGAGATTCATTTTGCCGTGAAAGACACAGGTATCGGTATTCCTGATGAGAAAAAGGATCGCCTATTTCAGCCCTTCAGCCAGATCGACGCCTCGATGACTCGCCGATACGGCGGAACGGGCCTGGGCCTTGCCATCAGCAAAAGGTTGGTCGAGATGATGGGCGGAAGAATCTGGGCGGAGAGCAAACTTGGCAGTGGCTCCACATTTCACTTTACTATCTCTGCTTTGCAGGCGGCAAGAGCGTCCCCTGAGGCCGTCGGGCATCCATTGTCGTCAAAGCGCGATCCGGATTTGCCGCTGGACCTGAATTTGCAGGTCCTTTTAGCAGAAGACAATACCGTCAATCAAATCGTTACCCGGAAGATGCTCTGGCGGCTGGGACTGAAGGCAGACGTTGCCGTCAACGGTCTTGAGGTTCTGGAAGCCCTGGCAAAGCGGCGGTATGATGTGGTCTTGATGGATGTGCAGATGCCGGAGATGGACGGCCTGGAGGCGACAAGGGCTATCCGCCGCAAGTGGCCATCAGCCCGCCAGCCTTCGATCATCGCTATGACGGCATCTGCGATGGAAGGCGACAGAGAGATGTGTCTTGAAGCGGGAATGGACGACTACATCAGCAAGCCGATAAGGCTGGAGAGCCTGAAGACGGCTTTGGAAGAATGTAGCAAGCAAAGAATGTGCAAAACCGGGTGATCCTCTGCAAACTTGCCTTTAGTTTTTGCTGATTGCCTAAAGCGTTGTCCTGAAATGTCATTTTGTTCGATATATACATCTATTTTCTATATTTTGATAAGACTTAGATAGCATCTCCTCTTCAATGGCCTGTGGTGAGAAAATGAGTAAATTGACGATTGCATTATTGGTCGTCCTGTGCATCGGTTCCCTTGCCACTGCTCTCGCAGCAGAGAAGGTCACCGCCACCGGATCAACGACCGTCCTACCGCTGGCCGAGGCGGAAGCCGAAGCCTTCAATGATCAGCAGACAGACATCCAGGTAACGGTTACCGGCGGCGGCACCGGAGCCGGCATAACTGCAGCAGGTGAAGGCAGAGCTGACATCGCTATGGCTTCCCGAGAGGTCAAGGACTCGGAGAGAACAAAATACAGCAAAAACAACTTCCAGCAGTTCTTCATCGGCTATGACGGCATTGTCGTCGCTGTGAGCAAGCCCATCTATGAAGCTGGTGTAAAGGCCATTACCAAAGACCAGCTCAAGAAGATCTACTCCGGCGAGATCAAGAACTGGAAAGAGCTCAACGGCCCTGATAAAGATATTTATGCAATCGCCAGGGAAGACGGTTCCGGAACTCGCGACACATTCAACGAGCTGGTCATGGGCTCCACTACAGCCGAAACTCCCGGAGTCGCCACTGTTGCCGCCGGCAATGCCGAGGTAAAGACTGCCATCGTCGGCAGCGATAAAGCCATCGGCTACCTCGGCTTCAGCTATGCCGAGAGCGATGACTTGGGTGCTTTGAAATACGAGGGTGTTAACCCCGATCCGAAGAATATCAAGACCGGCTCCTATCCTCTGGCCCGCCACCTTTACTTCTATACCTTCGGGCAGCCTACCGCCAGCGCCCAGAAGTTCATAGACTTCGTGCTCGGCTCTGACGGACAGAAGATAGCTGATGAGAACGGATTCATCCCATTGTAAGACCCTGGAGAGCTGAGCAGAGATCTGAGCGGTAGATCTGATGCGGAGACCTTTGAATCACTCTTTTTTCTTTTTCTGCGCTTGATATGGCCATCCGAGAACGGCCCTCCGTAAATATGGTCGCCAAGAACAGGGCTGCAAAGAATATAGAATATATACATTACTAGCATCTATTATAGGCATGTGGTGATGTATAGTTTATTTTGATTAGCTTTACATATCCCTTACGCCTTCTCTTCCTCGGTGAATATTGTTGAGGAAACTGATTAGTGTAATATTGATTGCTTTGATGGTGGGTGCGCTCGGCGCCATCACAGTATGTGCAAAAGAGACCGTGAGCATTTCAGGATCGACGACCGTTCTGCCGCTGGCAGAGGCGGGAGCGGAAGCATTCAACAATGCCCAATCTGACTATCAGGTGCTCGTTACCGGCGGCGGCACTGGTGTTGGCGTCAAGAATGTTGCAGAAGGCACATCCGCCATCGGAATGGCCTCCCGTGAGGTTACAAAGGATGAGACGAGCCAGTTCGGCGACAAGTTCAATGAGAACATTGTGGGCTATGACGGCATTGTCGTTGCCGTGAGCAAGAAGCTATATGATGGCGGCGTTAAAGCCCTCACCAAGGACCAGGTCAAGAAGATCTATTCCGGCGAGATCACGAACTGGAAGGAATTGAATGGCCCGGATTCCGAGATTCTGGTGGTTGCCAGGGAGCAGGGCTCGGGAACCCGCGACACCTTCCTGGAGGATATCATGGGTGACAAGAAGGCAGAGACACCTGGAGTCAACACCGTTGCCAGCAGCAATGCCGAGGTCAGGACGGCTTTGACCGGAAGCGATAAGGCCATCGGCTACCTGGGATTCAGCTATGCCGAGGATGGGGCTCTTGGCGTCATATCTCTGGATGGCGTCGTGCCGACTGCCAAGACCATCAAGGATGGCAGCTACGAGCTTAACCGCAAGCTGTACTTCTACACCTTCGGCGATGCAGCACCGGGAGCTGAAGCATTCATCAAATTCATGATCGGCTCCGAGGGCCAGAAGGTCGCAGAGGAGAACGGATTCATTCCGCTGTAGAGGCTTTCCAAGACCTCCTTTTTTCTTTTAACGGAAGCTCTCCGCCTTTTCCCGTTCCCGCATTCGAAGGTCGCGTTTGCAGATCATTAGTGCTTTTTCCAGCTCTTCCAGCCTTGCCGGTTTGCTGATGTAGCTATCCATGCCGGCATTGATGCAGCCCTCTTTATCACCATCAAGCGCAGATGCAGTCATCGCTATAATTTTCGGACCATTATGCCATCTTCGCCTGATGGTCCTTGTAGCCTCCAGGCCATCCATCTCCGGCATCTGCACATCCATCAGAATAATGTCGTAAGGCTGGCGCTCAAGGGCTGCGATCGCCTCCTGGCCGTTGGCAGCCACATCGGCACGGAGGCCGAGCTTTTCCAGCATTCTCAGCGTCACCTTCTGGTTGATGATATTGTCTTCCGCTAGGAGGATGCTGATATTCGGCTCAAACGGCTTCTTCTCCGGTGCAATTTTCGTTGATGCCTCCGTCTCCGCGATCTTTTTATTTTTTGGCTCTATCTCTAATGCCGTTTTCCTATCATCCCGGAGCTTGATGTTGCGCTCGCCGGTTTCCATAGTGTTGCGTTCATTAATGCTCTTGTCATCGCACTCTAGCTGCATGGCGTGTCCATTTTTCGATGGCAGTGGGGCAGAAAGCAAGCCAGATTTGGCTTGGATGGTAAAATGGAATGTAGAGCCGCTGCCAAGTTTGCTCTCCACCCAGATTCGTCCTTCCATCATCTCGACAAGCCTTTTGCTGATGATGAGGCCAAGCCCGGTGCCGCCATACTTGCGGGTAGTGGTTGCATCCACCTGGCTGAAGGACTGGAATAAGCGGTGCATCTTGTCTTCCGGAATGCCGATGCCGGTGTCTTTCACGGCAAAATGGATCTCGTATTCGCCCGTTCCGTTATCCATAAGCCTGCCGCAGACGCTCACTGAGATTTCACCCTTCTCGGTAAATTTGACGGCATTGCTCAGGAGATTGACCAGAATCTGGCGAAGCCTGGCAGGATCGCCGATGATCACTTCCGGCGTTCCGGCGTCTATTTGAAATGAAGTCTTCAGGTCCTTGCTCGTAGCGTTCGCCGCTGCAAGGTCCAGAGAGTCTTGGATGCAGCTTTGTATGTCAAATGGTTGGTTCTCCAGCACCATCTTATCGCGCTCGATCTTGGACAGGTCCAGGATATCATTGATGACGGTCAGCAGCGCCTCACCGCTGCTGCGGATGGTCTGGGCGCAGTCCATCTGCTCTTCGGTGAGGTCCTCGTCCAGGAGAAGGCCGGTCATGCCGATCACAGCATTCATGGGCGTTCTGATCTCATGGCTCATGTTGGCCAGGAATTCGGACTTGGCCTGGGCGGCAGACTCGGCTTTTTCCTTGGCGGCCAACAGTTCCTCTTCCGCCTTCTTGT
>RPOO01000067.1 GCA_003857025.1 Methanothrix sp. | reverse complement strand
GGCGTTGACGAGACCGGCTTTGCCGCAGAATCAAACGCAAGCGTTCTCATCAAAGCCATAACGCCGGGCATCAGCTTGAAGGTCATGCCCCCAGAGCTGGAGGTCTGTCCGGGCGAGACGGCGGAAATCAGTGCTCTTGTCACCAACACGGGGGACGATGCCCTCACCGATGTCGTGATCACCCAGGACGGATCAACGCTGGCGACGCTTGACCGCATTGAGGCGGGAGAGTTCAAAGTTGTGGATTCCCGCACGGTGATCTCAGCCAACACTACCATCCAGTTTCAGGTAGCTGGAACGGATTCTCGCGGCAAGACCTGGTCCGACGCGGCAAGCGTCAAGGCAACCACTGTAATTTCCGCCCTCAAGGTATTCGTCAGTGCCTCGCCCCCAACTGTGACTCCGGGCGGCAATGTCAAGCTGACCTGTACCGTGGCCAATACCGGAAGCGTTCCGCTTTACAGCATATTCATAATAAGTAAGGAATTTGGGCCGCTCGGCAACATCGACTACCTGGCACCCAAGCGCCAGATGATGGTCCAGGCCACGAAAACGGCAGAAAAAGAATTGGACGATACAATCTCTGCTGAAGGCTTCACCCAGGAGAAGACCCCGGTTCGCGGCTCGTATCACCTGCATGTCGGCCTCTTGAATATCCCCGGACTGAAAGCACAGAATCCGGCATTAGCTAAAACACCAAACGAGCCTTCCGCTGCAAGAATAGTGGCAGCAAACATCAGTTGCGGCAACACCAGCCTGGCCCTCCGCCTGCCTCCCCAGGAAGAGACCGCCAGGAAAGCTTCGGGAAAGGTCGCCAGCGATGTGGATCGCGTGGCTACGGGGTCCAATAATATGATCCTAGACGGCATCTCGAACCTCCTGCGCTATGTAGAAAAGATCCTCGGAAAGAGCGATGAGGGAACCCAATCCCAATCATCCGCAGCCCGCGAGTTTTCCCCGCAGCCGAGCGACAGCCTCTCTGCAGGCAAGGATTACGAACTCTCCATCGCCGGAGTAAAGGGCTCGGAGCACGGAGCCATCAGCATACTGGATGTCAGCGCGTCCCCCTCCCAGCCGGCGGCAGGCGAGAGCGTCAAGATAACGGCACACATCAAAAGCCAGGAAGGAATAAAATCCGCGTCGGTAAAATACGGCCTGTCGGATTCCCCCTTGACCAAACAGGATCTGCTCGGTGTGGATCGAGTCTATGATTCACCGCTGAAACTGGAATCGGGCAACTCTCAAGACGGGTACTGGAGCGGCGCCATCCCCGGCAGGGGTGCGGGAGTTTACATGGCCCTCTCCGCCTGGATGACGGACGGCACAAATGTTGCAGAAGGCGGGCCATACATGATTCACTGGTCCACGATCAACTCCGCCGGGCAGGCAAGCACTGCCAGAAGCACCATATCTTCCGGCGGAAAGAACGGCATGCTCTTCATCGAATCGTCTTCAGTGAAGGGTCATGGAGAGGTTTCCATAAAAAGCACCATCGAGGGATCGTCCATGCACTTCAATGAAAAGATGATCGGCAACGGCTCCATAAGCCTGGAGACGCTGAGGTGTATTGATCAGAAGAATGCCCAAAATAACTTTACCGAAAAGAAGGACCTGGTCTTCACCAACGGCAGCCTCAAAGGCCACCAGACGGTGGACTCTCCCAGATTCCACGGCGGCCTGGGTGCATCGGTCACGGAAAGGTTTAACCTCAGCCACGTGGACCGCAGCGAGACCTCCAGCCTGAGCAGTTCCAGCCCATCCAACAATACACTGTCCTTCAAGACTGAGCAGGCATTCGACGGGACATGGAATATTCAGACCAAGTACGCCAAGTTCTACAAGAAGATCAAGGCGGATCAGCAGTACACCGGCTCCTTCCAGACTCAAAAAGATATCAAGTTCCAGGATGCCGGGCAGAGCTAGATTTCATTTTGAGGCATTAAATATGATATCGAGAAAAGCGTCAATGCTATGCATTATTTCTATTTTGTTAATGTCGGGCTTTAATTCTGCCTGCACAAATGAATATGCTTTGAAAAATAATAATAGAAACGGTACCGATATGACACATGCCGATATTGTTTGGTTCCCAAGGCCCGACCCGAATGTTCTCGCATCAACGCCAAACGTTGATTTTATTCCTAACCTCACAGGCTATCAGCAGACTACCGATTACACCTGCGGCCCTGCGGTCCTGCTCTCTTTAGCCAAATACTACGGGCTTGCGGGCATCGAAGAAAACACCGAGACGGAGATGAGAATCGCCAAAGAAGCCGGAACGAGAGACCTGAATAATTCTAAGCCCGGCACAAAACCCGACGAGATGGCGGCATGGTTGGAGAGGAACGGCTTTGACGCCAAGGTCGAATTCGAGGACAAGGGCGACGCCAGCGCTCTGGAGAATTTGCGAGAAAATATTCGCCGCGGCATTCCCACGCTCGTCGAGTGGATTGATCTGAGCGGGCACTGGGCGATCGCAGTTGGATACGATTACTGCAATGTCTCGGACCCCTGGGATGATGTTTTGATACTGGCCGATCCCTATGATCGATACGATAACTACCAGGACGGCTACACTGTCGTGAATGCCAATCGCTTCTACTGGATGTGGTTTGATGCGCTCTATTTCGACAATCTCACCTGGCGTACCATGGTCACGGCGACGCCAAAGGAAAGTGGGAGAACAGGTCCGTCAGTCGAATTCAAGCCCGTTGCGTCATCGGTCTGACGTCCCTGACATTCTGACATCTCACCGAAATGATATGAATAGATATTCCATAAAGACAGAAACCGGCCAGTCACGCACCATCGATGATGATTACGATTATCAGCAAGGCAGAATACCTGGTAAGAAAAAGAGTTTGAGAATGGGTGCGGGCGAACGCCCCATCATACTTTCTTGATGGTTTTCATGCGGAAGGAAACAGGCTTCAGTTTCAAGCGTTAAGATTCAATAAATTTCTTCCAGATCCTCAATATGCGCAAAAGCATCGTCCAATTGCTTGCGAGCCCGTCCTCTTTTCTCCTTTTCGTCCTGCATGGCTCTGGCTGCCTGGGCGTAGATAGACTCAAGCTCAGGTGCGGCGGCCAGGGCGAAGACCGACAGGACCTTGGGATAACCCTTCTTTACCACGATGCCCTTGAATACATGACCTGCGCAGGCTGATAGCTTCTCAACTTCTTTGGTGATCTCATCCGTATCCAGATATTCCCTGGACCCCTGCACGATGATCATGGCCCGGGCGGCATCATCGGTTATATTTGAAGGATACAAGAGATTGCCGGGCTTGAGGCTGTTCTCGATGGCGTCTCGAATGGATGTATTCTTGCGGTCCGCCTGATAAAAGCCTAAAGTTCCGATGCGCAGTCCCCCATTCATGACCGTCTTGAAGTCGCCAAGATCGGTGACGGAGAGCATCTCGCTGTCCAGAGACTCGATCAAGAAAAGCAAGCGCTGGGCAATCATGCTGTTGATCTTGTCGTAGGCGGATGCGATGTCGCCGCTGAACCTCTTCATATACTGGTTGTCTGCCAGAATTATGCCGTCGGCTTCGAGATCCATCAGCTCTCGCATACTGAATGCGGCATTTTGCAGGTAGATGGACCCCTCTTCCCGGAAGGGCAGAACGGCAACAGTAATTACCGTGATGTTCCTGTACTGTCTCTTCAACTCATTGATGAGCAGGGGTGAGAACGAAGATCCGGTGCCTCCGGATGTAGATGTTATCACAAAAGCAAGATCGAAATCGCCTCTCTTTTCGATCTCTCCCATGATCATATCGCGGTTGTCCATAAAGGCTTGCTTGCCGACGTTTCGATTGGCTCCGACTCCATGCAGGTTGGGGACGTGCAGCCGGTCTTTGGCAGTGGTAAACCTCAGCTCTTTGAGGTCATTGATTGCGGTATTGATGGCCAGAGTCTCTACTCGGCTGGGGAATTTGGGTTTCAGGCAATATTTGCTGAGCTTGGAGGTGGCGCCCCCTCCAAAGGCTTCTTTATTAACGGCGTCCATAATGCGATTTCCGCACTGGCCAACGCCTAGCATGAGTACATTGAGCATGATATCAGATCCTACTAATGGTTTTCTTGTCTTTAATGAATTGGTAAATTGGATGAAATGGGCATCAAGCCCTGTGCGGGAATATAGTTACTCCCTCAATATTTATACTCTCTGTATCTCTTATACGACCATGCTACAATAATTAATACAGGTATGATCAATAGCAGGTAGAGATATTTATACTCTCGTTCCAGGACAACAACCTCCGTCATCCCTTCCTGAACGGCTGCTCCGTCTCCTCCTTGATAATCCGCTCGCAGGGTGACTGTATAGTTTCCTGCCTTCTTTCCTGAGAGCTGCACCGAGTAATTCTCGTCCGTTCCGGGCAAGATCTCGAAATAGCTCTTATCCAGGCCCGCTGCCTCAAGGCCTTCCGAGGGCCTGATCTCGCCTTCTACCTCAACTCTGGTGGCCGGTGCCTTCCCCTGATTGAAGAGGCTGATGTTCAAAGATCCGGTACCGTCAACTATGATGGGGCCGGATGGCCTGAGGCTAAAAACCAATTCCGCTTTGTCCTTTGGATTGATCAGGATATTGAACGGTTCGGAATTATTGGATTTGAGATTCTTCTTTGAGTCGGTGTAGCTGACCTGAATGGCCGGAACCCGAATCGAGCCCTCTTTGACGGCATTTATCACATAAACGGCTGAATCGGATTCTCCCGGATTTAAGGTTTCTTTAATCTTCGGCGGATACCCGGCAATGTAGGAGAATTCCGGCAGGGGCGGCAGATCTTCAGCCTGAATATTCGTGGCCTGCCCTGTGCCGATATTTTTTACGGTGACCGTGACCTTGACCTCATCTCCGACACCGATCTGGTTCTTGTCGAAGCTCTTTTGCACGGATAGAATAGGCGCGTCCGGTGCTCTGCTGGCTCTCTCCGAAGTGCGCTTTTTAGCGGTTCCAAGACTCTCTTTATATTCCACCCTTACTTTAGCAGATTGATCATCCAGTATATCGGTCACGGTCAGGGTGATGCCGTCGCCTTCCGCGCCGCCGTTGAAGTCATTGGCGCTGTTTTGCAGGAAGGCCCTTTGTTCGTCCAGCGCGCCTCCTACTTTGGATACCCGCATGACTGCCAGGCCGTCTTTTAAGGACTGGATCTCGATCAGCTCGGTCCTGTAGTCGCCTACGTCGATGCGGTCTCCAATGTTTAGAGTAAAATCATTGAACGTAGTCTCGTCTTGGTCCGACTCCTTGGCGTATGTTGCTGTGATTATCAAGATGAATATTACCGCTAGAAGGATCATTCGACGCATACCGGACCCCCAACTCATTGCATGGCAAGCAACAAACTTAAGCATTTAATCCGAAATCTCGTCTATTGGATTTGAACCTTACTCTTGTCTCGTGTTCTTTCTGCAATTTTATGTTTGATTCAATCCATGTTTGATCGGCGAGTCTTGTGTACAATACACAATTTTATGTTTGATCCAATCTTATGTTTGAATTGCAGTCATGTGTTTGGTCTGCAGCTCGCTCTCTGCCTAAGCTCAACTATCCTGCATGAATTCTGCAAGATCTATTATCATTCTGACGATCTATTATCCTGCATCACCTATCGCCCGTGCCTTGCGACTAAATTGTTCTAATCCATCTCCAGACTCAGGTCGATCCATCTCGCGTCTCTGGTTAGGCAACCAAGGGATATGACATCCGCTCCAGTAGCCGCATACTCCGCCAGTCGCTCGATGGTTATGCCGCCGGATGCTTCTATTAGTACTCTGTCTCGCAGTCCCTTTTCTGAAAGCAGTCGTATGCCTTCCGATATTTGGGGTGGCGACATGTTGTCGAACATGATGATATCCACTCCACTCGTCGCAGCCAGGAGCATATCATCGTAATTTTCCACTTCCACCTCGATCTTCTTGGTGAAGCTGGCCCGGCTCTTGGCCCGGCGCAGGCATTCCTCCAATCCCAGGATCTTGATGTGATTGTCTTTGATCAGCACGGCATCGGAGAGGTTGAATCGGTGCGTGTCGCCTCCGCCCAGGAAGACCGCCTTCTTCTCGAATATTCTGAACCCGGGCGTGGTCTTGCGCGTGCAGGCCACTCGCACGCTTTTATGTGCGGCTCCAGCCAAAAGGACGCACTCTCGCGTCAGGGTGGAGATACCGCTCATGCGCGCCATGAAGTTCAATATCAATCTCTCGGCTTGAAGGATCTTCCTGGCATTTCCAGATATAGCGAAGACCCGCGATCCGGAGGGTACGAACTCGCCCTCATCGTAGAGCGGCTCGGCGGCAAGGCCGAAGTACTCACAGATCTCTCTTGCTTCCGCGAGTCCGGAGATGATGCAATCCTCCTTGGCGATGATCGAGGCCCGGACATCGTTATCTGGAATAATGGTACTGGAATCGTCCCACTCTCCCAAATCTTCGCCCACAAATCGCTCCAGCTCTGAGCCTAGCATACCGCAAGGATTTTGATGTCCAATTGATTTATAGCCTCCGATGCCACTCAAGATCGGACTTGTCGGGTGCGGTGCCATTGGGAGCGAGATTGCCAGAGCGATAGATAACGGCAGGATCTCCGCCGATCTGGTTGCGATATGCGATCATAATCCCGAGACTGCAAAATCACTCATCGATCGCCTGGAAAAGAAGCCTATCAAGGCCAAGCTGGAGGAGCTGGTTAGCCTCTCCGATGTGGTAGTAGAGGCTGCATCCCAAAGAGCGGTGCCGGCAATTGCCAGGGCCGCACTGGCCAAGGGCAAGAATCTGATGATCATGTCTGTGGGTGCTCTGATGGACGGCGATTTCTTCCAAGAAGTGCAGGATCTGGCGAGCAAGAATAATTCAAGGGTATTTCTGCCTTCTGGGGCCATCGCAGGATTGGACGGCCTCAAGTCCGCCAGCATCGGAACCATCGAACGAATCTCGCTGACAACTACCAAGAATCCCAAAGGGCTGGAGGGTGCGCCGTACATTCTGCTGCAAAAGATCGACCTGAGGGCCCTGACGCAGGCCGCAGTCGTCTTTGAAGGAGCGGCATCGGAAGCCGTGCGGGGTTTTCCGGCCAATGTGAATGTAGCCGCCACTTTGAGCCTCGCGGCACGCGGTGTTCCGGTGCACGTGAAGATCGTTGCCGATCCCAATATCCATGTCAACCGTCACGAGATTGTGGTAGAAGGCGAGTTCGGAAAAATATTTACAAAAGTCGAGAACGTGCCCTCGCCCAGCAATCCGAAGACCAGCTATCTGGCCGCTCTATCGGCCATTGCCACGCTGCGCTCCATTGTCGATCCGGTAAAGATCGGGACATGATGCGGTACGGAAATTTTCCCGCGATAATTAATCTTTTTTAACTGACAAAAATTATAAAAATTCAAGAAAAGTTAAAATTTGGCAAAATAAAAACTATAATATAGCTAATTTAGTAAGGTGGAGTATTAACATCCAGCGGTTGGGAATTCGACCATTTGGGCGGAGAAGTGCGCGGCTGAGACGATATCACAATCGTACCTCCCTGCTTCCGATATACAGGAATTTCATTGTATGCAAGCCCGTAAACGGCATACTTTGCCAGAGCGTCATTTATGGTTGAAGTATTCAGACTGGCTTCGCGGTATGGTCGGGTCAACGGGAAAAAGTCCCGGGTGCTGGAGTCCTGGCCGGGAATAGAATAGCTCTGGTCACCTATGCCGTCGCCGTTCTCATCCTTTCCCTGATAATCGCTGTAGTAGTTTCCGATTGTAGTATTCCATATGTTGAGGCTGGCATTCTCATAGGCATTGATGTTATTGTTGTAGAAATTATTGCCAAAGATCACGTTGTTCCGGTTCTCGTTCATCCTTATGCCGTGCTTGTTGTCTGTGGCATTGTTGCCAAGGAATGCATTATACTTGCAGCCCTTGGACGCTTCCAGGCCGTTGAAGTTTCCTGTTGCAGTGTTCCTGAAGACGATATTATAACTGCTGTTCTCTTGCAGGCTGATGCCGATGCCAAAGCCGGTCACAATCTCGCTTCGGCTGTTATCTTCGGCCATATTGTCGGCGATAGTGTTGTTGTTGGAGTTTTGCGTTATCAATATGCCGTAATAATTGTGATCGACCTGATTCCTCAAGACCTGGCTTTTAGTCGTTTTCCAGAGAGATAAGCCAAAGGTGTTTTGGGAGAACGTATTTTCTAATACGGAGCACTTTTCCGAATCCTTGATGAGAGCGCCCGCACTCGATGTATTCACGATACGGTTGCCCTGCAGGAATATGTTGGAACACTGCTCTGCATCCAGGCCGAACTTCTCGCAATTGGAAAAGCTGCAGTTTTCGATTCTTCCGTCGAAGCACTTAGTTAAGGCGGCTCCCGATTCACAGCTCTCAAGGGTTACGTTCTTGAGGGTGAGGTTATCCGCATTCGTTGCCTTCAGTCCCGCTTGTGCGCCGAATATGATGGTGTTCTCAATATAGACGTTGTTGGCGTTTACGAGGATGGCGGAATTAGGCTGATCAAGCCGTTTGCCGGAGGCTGCGTCAGGATTTTGCATGTAATAATCGAACTTGGCATTGGTGTCTTTGCCAACTCCAATGATCCTGAAGCCTATGATCTTTACCCCGTCACTATTAATTTTTATGGCGGGCTTTTGGATGGCGGCCTTGAGAATTGACCCGCTCTGTCCCGCGATGGTCAGAGGCTTGTCCACTTCGAAGGTATTGATATTTCCTGAGCCTACAATTATTATATCGCCTGCCTTGGCGGAGTTGATGGCAGTTTGAACATCCTGGCCGGACTGGATTGTGCTGGCCTGGACTGACCCAATTAGAGCCAAAGCTAGTAATGCAATGAAAATTATTTTTAATTTTAATTTATCCGTTTTAATGACGGAAGTGGCGCATGCCCGTGAAGACCATGGCCATATTGTGCTCATTGGCAGCATCAATCACCTCAGCATCCCGGATGGAACCACCGGGATGAATTACTGCCGAAGCTCCGGCTTTAAACGCGGCATCAAGCCCGTCGCGGAAGGGGAAGAATGAATCTGTGGCGGCAACAGTGCCCTTGGTGCACAGGCCATGCTCCTCTGCCTTTTCCGCACCAAAGCGGGCGGAGTCAACGCGGCTCACCTGTCCTGAGCCGATGCCGATGGTCTGGCATTCGCTGGTGTAGACCAGGGCATTGGATTTTACATATTTTGCCACTTTCCAGGCAAATCTCAGGGCGCGGGTCTCGACATCGGTGGGAGAGCGCGCGGTTACGACCTTCCACTCTTTGATGTCTTCCGTATCGAAATCCTGCAGCATCATGCCGCCGAAGATGCTCCGCAAATACCATCCGCGGTAAAGCTCTTCCTTTCTCTGTAAGAGGTCGCCGATGTCCAGAACTCTGCGGTTCGGCTTGTTCTCCGTGAGGATCTTGAGGGCTTCAGGCTCGAATCCCGGAGCCAGCAGAACCTCTACGAAGCTGTTGCCGATCGCCTGAGCCGTATCGACATCCACCGGCTGGCCAAAGCCGATGACGCCGCCGAAAGCCGACTTGGGGTCGGTGGCAAAAGATAAGCGGTATGCCTCTTGAAGCGTATTTCCGTATGCCACGCCGCAGGGATTGGCGTGTTTTACGATGACCGAAAGAGGCTTTTCGGCCTTGAGGCCGTCGTACTCGGCGAGGTCGATGAGCATCTCCAGCACAGTCTCGGCATCGACCATGTTGTTGTAAGACATCTCCCGACCGTTGAGCTTGTTTGCCCGATGAAGTCCCAGGCCATCCCTTTTGCGGTAGAGTGCAGCCTTCTGGTGCCAGTTCTCGCCGTAGCGGAGGTCCTGCACCTTCTCATAGGCTTTTACCACGTAGCGAGGCATTTCCGGCTTGCTGCTTTGCAGCCTTGCCAGCAGCCTTGCGTCGCTCTCCAGGCATTTGTAGAGAGCCTCGGCGGCAAGAGTTCGTCGTGTCTCCTCGCTTAGGTCTCCGGTCTTCTTGATCTCCTCAACGACAGACGAAAGGCTGGCGGAGTCGAGGACGACTGTGCATTTCCTGTCCAGGGCCTGGCGGATAATCGTGGACCCTGAAAGCGTATCCTCAAAGCCTGCGGCAGAGAACACCAGGCTTTCCGGGCCATCGGCCTCGGAGAAAATTGGTCGCATATTTGCAAGCCAAGCTGCTCCAGACCGAAAAGAGGCAAATCCGCTCGGGAAGCCGGATCAGCTAAGACGACAACTCGCTTGAGCTTCATGGAACCTCGTAACCTTCATCGCTGACGCTATTTTAACTTTTTGCCGGGAGGCTAAACAACATTGTATACTAATCAGCATCATGATCCGCATCACAATCATCATCAACAAAAGATTCAAGCGAGAAGGTTTATGCCGGGGAAACGACCAGAAGTAGTCTATGGACCTTGCCAATGCAGCCGATCCTCATCCTCTCGGGTGCACCATCCGCTTTGAGGTTGTGCCGGGCTCCTCTCATCTGTTGGTGCCCTCTGGCTTCAACCCTTGGAGAAAGTCGCTGGAGGCCCGGCTGACGGAGGAGCCGACGCGTGGCCGGGCCAACCGCCAGCTCATTGAGGCGCTGGCCGAAATCTTGGGCGTCCCGGCGGCTGCCATCGAGGTTATGAGCGGGCACAAGAATTCGAGAAAGGTTGTGCTGGTCAGGGGAATGGCTGCCGATCAAGCCATTTCGATCCTGTCGTCAAAGATCAAATGAACGGGGGCCTGGAAAAATGGTTTGCGAGAAGCCTCAGCGAGATCTGCGCCTCAAGGGCACTTATGACCTGGAAGCCCTGGAGGAGTTGCTGGCCGCACTGCTGGAGGCGTCCCAGGAGGGGGCGGCGATAATTGTAGAAGGCAGGCGCGACGAGCTTTCGCTGCGCAGTCTCGGCTTGCCGGGGCCGGTGATCATGGCATCCCGCCGCCCGGCCCTGGATCTGGCCGAGGATGCGGCTCGAAGCTTCTCCAAGATCATCCTGCTCACCGATTGGGACGAGAAGGGCGAGGAGATGGCGAGGAATATCGAGCGGCACCTGCGCTCAGCCGGCTCGCGACCGGACGGAGAGATCCGCATCCGCCTGAAAAAGCTGGTCAAAAAAGAGATAAAGGATGTGGAGAGCCTAAGCCTCTACGTGGAGAGGATGAGGGCGCAGTATGGCCAATAGAATTGCAGTAACGGGGTCTCCCGGCGTCGGCAAGACCACCCTGGTGCAGAAGGTCACGTCAAGCCTGAATTGCCGGGTGGGCGGTGTTCTGGCTCGCGATAAAAAGTATAAAGACCGGCGGATCGGCTTTGAGCTGCTAGACCTTGCCACGGGCGCGACCGGGATGCTGGCCGACGAGACGGGAAACGGGCCGCAGCTGGGCAAGTTCCGCGTCCGTCTGGATGACCTGGAGAAGATCGGGGCGAAGGCCGTGGAAAATGCCCTCGCTTGCGACCTCATCGTGGTGGACGAGGTGGGGCCTATGGAGCTGTCCAGCCCCAAATTCGTCATAGCTGTGGAAAAAGCCATTGCCTCGCCAAAGCCCATGCTGGTAGTGCTGCATGAGTGGTCCAATCACCGGCTGGCCAAGAAGATTCGCACATCATTTCAGGTGATAACGGTCACGCCCGATAACCGGGATTCGTTGGTCACTGAGATTGCCAAGAAGCTTCAAGCCAAGAAATAGAGAATGATGTGTTGGCCTGGAATTGCGCAAGGTTAGTAGCTGTATGAGATGAGCAGTTGGACAAAATGAGCCGATGCAAAGCATGGTTTCGCTGGAATAACAAGAACTCCTACAGCATCGCTGCCCTTTTGCCCTTGATCGAGGCCGATCTTGCCCGCAAGCCCGAGCCCGGCATCATGCTCTACAGTTTTGCCACTGCCCAAAGTGTGCAAATTTATCGCGAGGTTTCGGAGGCAAAGGCGGCGAAGCTGGACGCGACCTTTGTCGCCGGTGGCCCGCATCCTTCCGCTATGCCGGAGGAAGTGCTGGAATACTTTGATTTTGTAGTAATCGGCGAGGGCGAGGAGACGCTGCCGGAATTGATCGGAGCGATTGAAAACGGCGAGAGCCCGGCAAGCGTCAAGGGCATCGCCTACAAATCAGGCGGCTTCGTCAGAATTACCGAAGGAAGAAGTCCGGTTGACCTTGATTTGTACCCGCCCTTCGGCAAGATCCTCTCGCCATTGGAGATCAGTCGCGGCTGTCCCTGGGGCTGCACCTACTGCCAGACGCCGCGCCTTTTCGGATGCAAGATGCGCCACCGTTCCATCCCGGTCATCACCGAATACGCCCGCCGCCACAAGGATATCCGCTTCACATCGCCTAATTCCCTAGCCTACGGCTCCGATGGGCGGGCGGCGCGCCTGGAAAAGGTCGAGGCGCTGCTATCCGGTTTGGCCGAGCAAAAAAAGCCCATCTACTTCGGGACTTTTCCCTCCGAGGTCAGGCCGGATTTCGTCTCGGATCAGGCTTTAGAGCTGATTACAAAATACTGCGCCAATAAATCCATAAGCCTCGGCGGCCAGTCCGGCAGCCCTGCCGTTCTGAGGGCCATTGGCCGGGGCCACTCGGTGCGCCAGGTCGAGGAAGCCTGCGACCTTTGTCGCGACCACAGTCTGACGCCGCAGGTGGACCTGATCTTCGGCCTGCCGGAGGAGTCCGCGCAAGATCAAAGGATGACGCTGGATCTGGCAAAATGGATTGTGAAAACAGGCGGAAAGGTCCGGGCGCACCGTTTCACGCCGCTGCCCGGCACGCCCCTGGCCAAAGCCCTGCCCGCAACGCTGACCGAAGAGGTTGAGGCGGAACTGGGGCGGATGGCACTGGAAGGAAAGCTGACCGGCATCTGGTCTGCCAGAGATAGACACCAGAGACAGGTCTGCTAGAGATAAAACTGCTTGAACGGCTTGCGGTAATCTTCCTGCAGCTCGTATTTAATTCGCATTTCATTGGGCATTATCTGAATCTCTTTGACTGATTGGGCAAAGAGGAACCAGATAAAACCGCGGTCTGGAAGCCTGTACCTGTCCGGCAGTGTGCTGGTGAACTCACAAGCGCCCAAAATATAGGTGCGGAGCAGCTCGCTTCCGGAGGCGAAAAGGAAGGGAAAGCTCACGTTTTCTATCTCTTGCTGGCAGGAGCCCTGCAGACGCAGGCGTATTGCCAGGAAATCAAGATAATCTTCTTTGGTAATAACCAGTTCTTTTAGCTCGCTCATTGGCATCACCTTTCATGGACTGACAGCAAGATAAGATAAATGTAATCATTGGGTATGAGGATGATACAAGAAACACATATTATACGATGTTGTGTAGTCCTGAAATTATTTCGCGTCCGTCCTAGTTTTATAGTGTTTGAATTATTCATATAATTTCACAACCCAAACAGTCTAT